>NZ_JBHUAF010000213.1:0-14258 GCF_042789895.1 Kitasatospora sp. NPDC056783 | reverse complement strand
GGGTGGTGGGTGGTGGGCGGGTGGTGGTGGCCGGTGTGGCCGCCCCCCCCCCCGAGCAGCCCGCTCCGGGGGCGGGGCGGATTCGGCGGGCCCGCCAGCCTCAGGGGTGCGGCGGGCGCGGCGCGTGCGGTGGGCGGGGCGGGCCGGCGGGTGTGAAGCGGACGGCCGTGCCGGGGGTGAGCGGTGTCGGGGGGTCGGCCTGGGGGTTCCACAGGGACGTGCCGGTGGTGCCGAGCAGGTGCCAGCCGCCGGGGGACTCGCGGGGGTAGACGCCGGTGAACTCGTCGGCGACGGCGACCGCGCCCGCGGGCACCCGGGTGCGCGGGACGGCGCGGCGCGGCAGCCGCAGCGCGGGATCGGTGCCGGTCAGGTAGGCGAATCCGGGGGCGAACCCGCAGAACGCCACGCGGTAGGTGGCGGCGCAGTGCCGGGCGATCACCTGGGTGACCGTCAGGCCGCAGAGCTCGGCCACCTCGGCCAGGTCCGCGCCGTCGTAGCGGACCGGGATCTCGACGCTCCCGGAACCGGAGGGGGCCGCGGTGGCCGCGGTGGCGGCGGTGCGCAGGTCGACGGCGCGCAGGGCGGTGGTGAGGCGGTCCGGGCCGGTGGTCCGGGGGTCGTAGCGCAGCAGGACGGTGCGGGCGGCCGGGACGAGTTCCAGCACCCCGGGCAGGGGGTCGCGCCGCAGCGCGGTGTGCAGCCGGGCCGCCTCGTCGAGGTCGCGGACCTCGACGAGCAGGGCCCGGCTGCCGTAGCGGAGGATGTCCATGAGGGCGGGTCAGCTCTCCTCGGCGACCAGGTAGTCGCGGTCGTACCGGTCGGTCACGAACATGTGGCCCGGCGCGTGGGTGATCGCGAAGGGCGGGCGCGAGGCCATCAGGGCCGACTGCGGGGTGACACCGCAGGCCCAGAACAGCGGCACGTCGTCGGGGCCGATCACGGCCGGGTCGCCGAAGTCGGGCCGCCCCAGGTCGGGGATGCCGAGTTCGGCGTTGGCGCGGTCCCCGGGCTCGCCGACGGCCACGGGGGCCCCGTGCACGGCGGGCATCCGGGCGGTGATCGCCCGCGCGTCGGCGACCAGCTCCCGGGGGACGGGGCGCATGGAGACCACCATCGGGCCGTGCAGCCGTCCGGCGGGGGCGCACGCCTTGCTCGTGCGGTACATCGCGACGTTGCGGCCCTCGGCGACGTGGCGCAGCGGGATGCCGGCCTCCAGCAGGCTGCTTTCGAACGTGAACGAGCAGCCGATGAGGAAGGTGACGAGGTCCTCGCGCCAGTGGGCGGAGACGTCCTGGTGCTCCTGCCACTCGCCGTCGTGCCACACCCGGTAGAGGGGCAGGTCGGTGGCCAGGTCCGCGCCGGGGGCCAGGGCGCTGGTGCGGGCGCCGGGGGCGGTCTGTTCGAGGACGGGGCAGGGGGCGGGGTTGAGTTCGGCGAAGAGGGCGACGTCCTCGGCCCAGTCCTCGGGCACGCTGATCATGTTGGCCTGGGTGCGGCCCAGGCACCATCCGGCGGTGGGCACCGCGGTGCCGGCCCGGAACAGTTCGCGGGCGCGGGCGGGGTCGAGGGTGGCGTGGTTCTCGGTCATCGAAGGTCTCCTTCGTCGTCGTTGTCGTCGTTGTCGTCGGGGTTCTCGCGGCAGGGGGATGCCGCTGGAGGGGGCGTCGGGGGCGTCGGGGGACGGGTCGGCGCGGGCGGGTCAGCGGGCAGCGGTGCCGAGCAGGGTGGCCAGGGTGGTCATCGGCGACAGGGGCCCGAGAGCCGCGGCCATGCCGAATCCGCGCTCGCCGAGCCGCACCCCGACCGCCAGGTGGCGGGCCGGCCCCTGCCCGCGGCTGACCGACAGGCTCAGGCCGCCGCTGCCGGCGGCGCGGTAGCGTCCGGCGAACAGCGACAGGGGGCCCGTCACGACCAGCCGGCCTCCGAGGGTGAGCACCACGGCGCTCACGGCGACGGCCAGCCGCAGGAGGGGATGGAGGTCCAGCCCGGCGTCGAGCACCGCCGCGGACAGCGCGGCCGCGACCGGCGAGCGGTCGCACCGGTGGGTACGCGAAGTCCTGCGGGTGCGGGTCCGGCCCGGGAAACGCTGTGACGGTCGCGGCATGGTTTTTCCCCCAACTGCGCTGTGGTGAACGCCCTTTCGACACCGACAGTGACATCCGCCCGGACCGGCCCGCAAGGCGCCGAGGGCCCCCGATCCACTTGTCGAAAATGGGACGATCCCCTGGGGGGATTGTTGAACAACTGCATTGTGCTTCGATTGACCTGACGACCCGTGGGCATGGGTGGTACGAAGGTGGGGCACGCATGACGAGCCGGGAGGGGCACCGTGAACACCGAAGAGGACCGCGCAGCGGGCAGTGGGACCGAGGACTGGGCCGAGGAACTCGCCCAGGCGGGCTGGAGCAGCAAGGCCGAACACGTCGCGGCGATCCTGCGCAGGCGGATCGCCGAGGGCAAGCACCGGCCCGAGAACAGGATGTCCGAGGAGACGATCAGCAAGGGGCTGAAGGTCTCCCGCAACACCCTGCGCGAGGCGTTCCGCCTGCTGGTGCACGAAGGGATCGTCGAACACCGGCACGGCCAGGGCGTGTTCGTCCGCCGGCTGAGCGTGGCCGACGTGGTCGACCTGTACCGGCTGCGCCAGGTGGTGCAGCCGGCCGTCATCAGGGACCTGAAGGGCCGGTCCGTCAGCCTCGGCCAGGTCCGGGCGGCCGTCGAGGAAGCCGAGGCGGCCGGGCTGGCAGCCGACTGGATGGTCCTGGGCACCGCCAACCTGCGGTTCCACCTGGCGCTCACGGCGCTGGCCGGCAGCCGCCGCCTGGACGAGCTGATGAACCGGGTCCTGGCCGAACTGCGGCTCGTCTTCTACGCGATGTCGGATCTGCGCGAGTTCCACGCCACCTACGCCGCACGCAACAGGAAGATCCTCGAACTGATCGACGCGGGGGCGTTCGCCAAGGCGGCCAACGAGATGACCTCCTACCTGAAGGCCGCCGAGCGCGACCTGGTGGAGCGCTACACCGCGACCCGGTGACGCCCGGCGCGCACGCCATTGGTGAACTCCCCGACCGGAGGCGTGGTGCCCGCGCAGGCCGTCCTCTGTACAGGAAGTCGGCGGAGTCGACTTCCTGTACAGAGGACGGCCCCCGGGGTTGCGGGGTGAGCCGGAAGTGGATCGCGGCTTTCAAATCCACCAGTAACACCCCTTTCGGCAAGCCAGTGGGGATCAGCTCACGACGGGGATCTTCCCGGAGCGCCAGTCGGCCAGTCGCTTGCGGATGCTCGGCAGCATCGCCAGCCCGTCCGTCTCGGCCGGGGCGAACCACGCCACCGCGTGGGACTCCTCGGAGACCTGTAGCCGGCCGCCGAGCGGGCGTGCGAGGAGGCAGATGGAGAACTCCTGGCGGACCTCCCCGTCGTCGTAGGCGAAGACGTGGCCGGGGTCGGTGTAGGTGCCGACGATCCCGGTGATCTCGACCTCGATGCCGGTCTCCTCGCGGGTTTCGCGGATTCCGCACCCGGCGAGGGATTCGCCGATGTCCATCTTTCCGCCGGGCAGGGCCCACATCCCGTTGTCGGTGCGGCGCTGGAGCAGGACGCGGCCCGCGTCGTCGACCACGACGACGGACGCGGCCGGGACCAGCGAGTTCGCCTCGGGGGCGTTGGGGTCGTCCACGTAGTCACGCCTGGCCATGATCTGCCACCTCCACTGCCGGGCCGGTCAGGAACGCTGAGCAAGTCGGTACGGGCCCAGATAGTAGGACAGGGCGGCATGCGAAGGTCCGTCAGCGACCTCGCCGTTCGTCAGCCGCCGCACCACTTCGGCTTCCGGCACCCACTCCGACTCTCTCACGCGTGTGGTGGGCTCCCGGACAGGCCGCAGTCCCGGACCAGCGAACGGCCCGGGCCTGCGGTTCGGGACGGCGGATCAGACGTCGCCGAACTCGCCGCTGCGGACGGCGATGACGAACGAGTTCCAGGCCGAGGGCGGGAAGACCAGCGCCGGGCCGTGAGGGTCCTTGGAGTCACGGACCCTGCCCGGGTGTGCGTCATCTACCTCGATGCAACCGCCCCCGCCGTTGCTGTAGGTGCTCTTGCGCCACTTGGCGCCCGTTGGGTCATGCATGGTCCAGCTCCTTCCGTGCCGCCCGGATCTTGGCCAAACTGTCCGGCTGGCTGAGCGCGTTGACCTGGAGTCGATCGCGCTCCCGGGCTCCTCTGCCCGCCGCGCGTCGGCCCAAGCCCGGAGTGTCAGCCGACCATGCGTCAGTTGACGATTTGAGGTGGGCTTTCCGAATTTGTTGTGAGGCTACTTGCGTTCAGTGTCGCGGCCAGGTGGTATGCAAGAGGGTGGGGGGCCTGGCGGCTGAATCGCCGGGGCCCACCCACCCGCTATTCACCCATTACGGCTGGATCGGGAACTCGCCCGCCTTGACGGCGTCGAGGAAGTTCTGGAAGGCAACAGGGGTGAACTCCAGGACCGGGCCGAGCCGGTGCTGCTTGGTGTCGCGCACCGGGACGGTGCCGGCCGGAGTCCGGCCGACCTCGACGCAGTTGCCGATTTCGCTGCTGCTGTAGCTGGACTTGACCCAGCTGTAGCCGCCCTGGTCGAGGGTGGTGCCGTCGTGCATGGTCATCCTTTCAGTTGTCCCCAACTCGTACTGTTCGTCAGGGTTTCCTGCAAGTATGACCGCGTTGCCTGCGGGTCAAGTGCTTGGGACATAAGCAGCTCGAACTGACGGTTATGGCGGGCGAGTTTTGCTGGTTGGTCCTTGAACGTCAGGTCCTGCTCGACGTAGGCCACGCCGTCACCTGGCAGGTCGCTGAACAGGTAGATGGCGAACGGCCCGGTTGTTCCCACGTGGTATCCGGATCCTTCAGTGAGGACCTGGATCGTGATGTTGTCCAACGCGCAGACCTCGATCAGGTGCGCGACTTGGGCGCGCATCAGGTCGGCGTCACCGACGCACATCCGAAGCGCAGCCTCGCCGAGAATGAACCAGGCCTTCGGTGAACCTTCCCCGAAAAGTACCTGCTTGCGTCGCTCGACGCGCTCGACAGCCTTGTCGAACGGCCTCGGATTTTCGTCCTTCCACCGGAACCGGGCGCTGGCGATGACAGCCTCCGTGTAGTCCGCGGTCTGCAGCAGGCCCGGGATGATGCTCGGCTCCCAGTTCTTGACGAGCCTGGCGAGCTTCTCGGCTTCGACGAGGGCGCCGAGTGAGGGGTTGACGTCGAGCGCCGACCACCAGCCGTGCTCCTTGCTCTGCTTGGCCATCGCTCTGAGCGAGTCGGCGGTGGCCTGGTCCAGGCTGAACTGTGCGACCCACGAGTTCACATCGTGGACCTTGATGATGTTCTGGCCGGTCTCCAGTCGGCGGACGATCGCCGCCGACAGGCCGAGGGCGTCGCCGAGCTGTTCACGGGTGAGCTTGTTGCGTTCGCGGATCCGGCGGAGCCGGCCGCCGAGGAGATGCCGAAGGAACGGGACGCCGGAGGGGCGCTCGTCCTGCTCTTCGCTTGTGACCGCTTCGTCCATGTCTCACCCCTATCAGCTGTCACTGATGCCTCGTCAAGTCTGCCGTCTGCGAGGGGAAGGCGCCAGTTGCCATAGCCGTCAATTGACGGTGGCGGCACGTGTTGCATTTCCGCCCCGAGTGCGAGACTGTAGCAACATGCTCACTGGGAGTTGCAGGCTTTGCACTCTCGGTAGTCTGTTCTATTGCCGTGCTCGCCGGGGGTTTCCCATGCATGAGCCACTGCGCCCTGCCTCGGCTCCGGGCGCTGCGTCGGCACCACGCCAATCTCTCCGGCCGGCCCTGCGCATAGCCGCGACCGGGGAGCCCGCGCCCCGCTTCGGTGAGGGCCGCCGTTCTCCTTGACCTTCAACCAGCCTCACCTGGAGAAGAGTCGAGCGTGACCTGCATCAGCGCCGGATTCTCCGTCCGGCGGTTCGCCCACCAGGCCTTCGCCTTCTACGAGGCCCCCCGATCGGCTGACCAGCCCCAGCACACCCCCTTGAGGCACATCACCATGGCCACATCCCGTCGCCCCCGCATGTTCGTCGCGCGGCTCGACTCCTGTGTCGAATCCGCGCCCCTGGCCCGGTACATGCTCCGCGCGTACCTGTCCGGGCTGCCCGCCGGCGAGCGCTTCGCCGAGACCGCCGAACTCCTTCTCTGCGAACTCTTCGCCAATGCCGTCCGGTACTCCGGCGCGCCCGACGACCGGCGCGTCGAGATCCGCTTCGCGCGCGTCCGCTCCCGCCTCCGGCTGGAAGTCCACGACGCGGGGAGCGGCCTCCCCGTCCTCCGTACCGCCTCTGCGGACGACGAGGGCGGGCGTGGCCTGTTTCTCGTCAACGAGTCGGCCGAACGCCGGGGTTGCTCCCCGCGTCCCGGTGGCATCGGTAAGTTCGTCTGGGTTCTTGTCGCGCCCGACCCGACCCCTGTCCTCGCCACCGCCTGAAAGCCGAACCCCACTCATGCAGCTCGCCACCCTCGCCCGGCGTACCCTCTCGCACGGCGCCACCCCCGCCGCCACCTACGCGCTCCTCGCCCGCCTCGGTCACCGGCCGCTGCCCTGCGCGCGGGCCGTCTGCCTGGCCCTCGACATCCCGCAGGCCGACATCAGCCGCCGACTGGACGACTGCTACGACGCCCTGCTCGCCGACCCGCGCCCCGACTCCGAGTCCGACACCGGTGAACTCCTCGAAGCCCTCGGCGTCTTCGACGTCCCCAGGGAGCTCACCCCCACCGAGCGCGTCGTCGTCGCCCACTTCCAGACCGCCGTGGACGCCATGGGCGGTATCCGGCCAGGCCACCAGCACGGCCTCACCCGCTGGTTCACCACCGGCAACCTCACCGCCGCCTACCTCTCCCTGGCCGCCGCCCGCCCCCTGCCCCGCACCGGAAGTCCCGCCCTCTACTGGTCCTCCCTCGTCACCGCCGGCGAACTCCTCGCCGGCACCAACCCCGACCCCCGCATCGGCTACGCCCTCACCCACTGCCGCAGCCGCGCTCAGCGGTAGCCGGTCGGCTCCTCCGTGCCGCCGTCGCGCCGGGCGCAGAGGGCCTGTCGGAGGGCGAAGGTGCCGCGGATCGCGGTGTGCGCCGCCGCCGAGGGCGAGCGCCGGCCGGGCAGTCCTCGGCCGTGGCCGGGAGCGCGGGTCGGGCAACGAGCAAGCGGCTCCGCCCTCGTGGCCGGGGTGGCCGGCACCGCCGCGGCCGCGCCCGCGCCGGCCACCCCCGTGCCGACCCGGCACCTCGCGCTCCACGGCTGGACCCTGCTCAACGGGCACGGCCCGGGCCCCAACCCGGGCGAGCGGCTCACCGCGCAGGTCAGCGCCCGTACGGCCGACGGCCGCAGCCGAGGGCGCGTCGTGGTGCAGCACGTGTTCGAGGGGGCGGGCACCACCCGGGCCGAGTTCGACGTCGACTGCCTGACCGTCGACGCGAATGGCGCCATCACCGTGACCGGGCCCATCTCGCAGATCCTGATCACCCCGTTCGGGGGAGAGCCGTACCTCTTCGAGGAGGGCCGGCACCCCGAGGCCGGCCTCACCTTCCACCCGCCTGACGGGCAGCACCAGCGCCGGGTCGGCTGGAACCGGACCAACCCCCGGACGCACTCCGAAGTCGTCGAGTGCGGCGAGGTCCCGGCCGGCTTCTGGGTCATCGACGGCGGGACCTTCCCGCGCCGCCAGGAGCTGTCCGGGCGACCGCGCGCGCGGCCGGACGACGAGGGCTGCCACGGTCGCGGTGCCGAGGTGGACGCGGCCGCGCTCGTCGGATGGTGGAGAGGCGGCCCACCGGGCGGCGCACCGGCGTGGGCCGCCTCCTCACCCGAACCCGGCAGGAGCCGCGTCAGCCGGGGCATCCCGGCACCGGGGCCGGTACCGTTCCGCCACGGTCGCGAAGCAGGGCCCCGTACCCGTCCCCGCGGCCGCCCCGCCACCTCTCACATCCCGTTCCTCACAGTTCGGTCGCCACGAACTTGCGCAGCCACTCCTGGAAGTCGGGCCCCAGGTCGTCCCGCTCGCAGGCGAGCCGCACGACTGCCTGGAGGTAGGAGCCGCGGTCCCCGGTGTCGTAGCGGCGGCCGTTGAACACGACTCCGTGCACGGGGCCGCCGTCCGCCTCGCCGCGGGCCAGCGTCCTCAGGGCGTCGGTGAGTTGGATCTCCCCGCCGCGTCCGGCCCCGGTGGCCCTCAGCACGTCGAAGATCTCCGGAGCCAGGACGTAGCGCCCGATCACCGCGAGGTTCGACGGGGCGGTGCCCGGCTCGGGCTTCTCCACCAGGTCCACGATCCGGCGGACGTCGCCCGCCCCCGACGACACGGACGCGCATCCGTAGAGGCCGATGTCCTCCTCGGCCACCTCCATCAGGGCCACCACGCTGCCGCCGTACCGCTCCTGCACGTCGAGCATGGTGGTCAGCAGCGGGTCGCGCGGGTCGATGAGGTCGTCGCCGAGCAGCACCGCGAAGGGTTCGGAGCCGACGTGGTCGGCCGCGCACAGGATGGCGTGCCCGAGCCCCAGCGGGTCGCCCTGGCGGACGTAGTGCATGTTCGCCAGGGCGTCGGGCGCGGTCACGGAGGCCAGGCGCCGGTCGTCGCCCTTGCGGCGGAGCGTGGTCACGAGTTCGTGGTTGCGGTCGAAGTGGTCCTCGAGGGCCCGTTTGCTGCGGCCCGTCACCACCAGGACGTCGCCCAGGCCCGCCGAGGCGGCCTCCTCGACGACGTACTGGATGGCGGGCTTGTCGACGACCGGCAGCATCTCCTTGGGCGTCGCCTTGGTGGCGGGCAGGAAGCGGGTGCCGAGCCCCGCGGCGGGGATCACGGCCTTGCGCACGCGAGGTGCCATCAGCTCTCCCCGATCTCGTTGCGGTGCAGGACGATCTTGGCGTCCTTGGCCACGTAGTAGTTGTCGACGGCGTACGAGATGGTGGCGAAGTCGATCCGGCCCCGGCCCTCGAAGTCACCGAGGGCGATCCGGGCCACGGACTCGTCGGCGACCCGCCACTTGCTCCACACCCCGGCCCGCCCGTCGACGGCCTTGTAGTAGAAGACGCCCTGCCAGGGCCAGGGGCCGCGCAGCGCCACGAGGAACTCGTCGTCACCGTCGCCGTCGAAGTCGGCGCAGACGATCTGGTGCCCGGGGCCCTCGCCGTTCTCGTTGGGGTCGCCGAAGACGTCGAGGATGCTGCGGGTCCAGGTGGTGGTTCCGTCCGCCTCCGGCTGCTTGGTGTAGACGGCGACGGTGTTGCCGTGGAAGGGCTCGACGGCGGCGACGTACGCCAGCGGGTCGTCCCCGAGGCGGCCGGCGTTCAGGTCGCCGCTGCCGCGGAACCCGGTGCGCTCGAACTGGCCGCGCTCGCCGGTGCCGAACGACTCCCGCTGCCACTGGGCCCGTTCCTCGTCCCAGTACAGCCGGGTGACCCCCTCGTCGGAGGCGAGCAGCAGGCTGTCGAGGTCGCTGCCGGGGATGAGTCCCGCCTTCTTCTCCGCGCCGTGGATCATGCGGAAGTTGCGGTCGTCGATGACGGTCATCGGCCACTCGTCGGCGGTGTGCACGTCGTCGGGCTGGGTGAACATGACGACGGGCAGGACCGCGTGGACGTCCTCGACCGCGACGATCGGCAGGCCGATGATCTCCAGGCGCTCGCGCTGCGTGAAGTACCCGGCCCGCAGCCGGTGCATGCCGGTCGCCCGGCCCACGTAGCGGCGGGTCCAGCGCGAGGGGTCCTTGTCGGGCTGTCCGGGGTTCTCCAGCCAGCTGATCTTCCCGCCCTGGGGGTCGGGGTCGACGATGGTGCCGATCGGCCCGTAGAGCTCGTGGCAGACGATGATGTCGGCCACGCCGTTGCCGCTGATGTCCGCGAAGTCGGCGCCGACGGGCATGTGGATGCCGTCGGCGACCAGCCGGCGTTCCCAGCTGCCGTCGTTGCGGTACCAGTAGATCTCGCCCAGGCGCAGCCCGTAGCCGAACAGGTCGGTGCGGCCGTCGCCGTCGAGGTCGGTCGCCTCCAGCCAGTAGCCGTCCCTGAGCTGGTCGGTGACGACCTCGGCGCCGAAGCGGGGGATGCGCACGGAGGAACCGTCTGAGGTGTTCGTCATGGCGTCAAACTCCAGGTGCCGGTGGGATGTCGGAAGCCCTGCCGTTCAGCAGGGGTGGTATTCGAGGGCCAGCCAGACGCAGTCGGATTCCGCCCAGTAGCGGTGCCACGGATAGCTCCACGCGCCGGTCGCGTCGTAGCCGCAGAACGGGGCGTGGGTGCTGCCCGGTTCCAGGGCCACGTCCTGGTAGCGGGTCCGCGCGTCCTGCGCGTGGAACTTCTGCATCCGTCCGCGCCCCGCGACCTGGGTGTGCACTTCCAGGAAGTCGTGCCTGCGGTGGATGTGGCAGTCGGTGCCGGCGGGTGCGTACCAGAGGTTCGCCTGGAGCTTCAGGGGCACGGGAGTGCGGGCCGCGCTGGGCGCGCCGAGCAGGTGCGCCGGCAGGGTCACGGTGCCCAACTGCGCGATGGGGGAGCGCCACAGCGGGGTTGCGGCGGGGAAGGGTTCGCCCTCGCCCGCGCCGGCCGCCACCGCCGGGTCGTTCCCGATGCGCAGCCAGCCCTCCCGTGCCCCCAGGCCGTCGATGCGCTCGGTGCCGAGACCGGTGAGCAGCAGCAGCGGGGCCGGATGGCGCAGCGTCACCCGGTCGAGGACGGCGGACTGGAGGGGGGCCACCCGGGAGGGGCGCTCGGTGCCCAGGTCGAGCGGCTCGGCGGAGAGGTTGACGACGAGCGTCTCCTCCTGGAGCGGGGTCTCGGTCCCGGGGGCGGTGAGCTTGGCGCGCAGACCGCGGGTGGAGAAGGAGAGCGGTGCTCCGGTGTCGGTGGGTTCCCCGGCGACCGGGGCCGGGGCCGGGCCCGGGCCCGGGCCCGGGGTCTCGGAGCGGTCGGATGTCGTGCGGGTCATGGGTTTCCTCGGTCGGCGGTGTGGGGTGCGCGTACGGCTGTGAGGTCTCGGGCGGTGCGCGGCGGTCAGCCGGCGAGCTGGGCCATGTCGTCCCGGAGGGGCGGCGCGACCAGCGTGAGGTCGGGGGCGAAGAGGGTCGGGGCCGGGCCGAGTCCGAAGTGGTGGGCCAGCGCGTCCACCGTGCGCCGGGCGGCGAGGCCGTCGCCGTACGGGTTGACCGCCCGCGCCATCCGCGAGTACGCCGCGCTGTCGTCGAGGAGTGTGGCGGCGGCGTCCACGATGCCCGCGGTGGTCTTGCCGACGAGGCGGGCCGCGCCGGTCTCGATCGTCTCCACCCGCTCGGTGACGTCGGCCAGCACCAACGTCGGGGTGCCGAGCGCCGGCCCCTCCTCCTGAGCTCCGCTGCTGTCCGAAATGATCATGTCGGCGCGGTCCAGGAGCTTGCAGAAGGACAGATAGGGCAGCGGGTCGGTCACGGTGATGTCCGGGTGGCCGCTGATGACGGGCAGGATCGCCTCGCGGACGGCGGGGTTCAGGTGCAGCGGGACGACGATGCGCACGTCGCCGCGGTCGGCGAGCCGCCGCCAGGCCTCGGCGATGTCGCGCAGGTTGGGCCAGGCGTCCCTGCGGTGCGCGGTGGCGAGGATGACCTTGCGGCTCTCCTGGCCCAGGTCGGCCAGCTCGGGCCGGTCCCAGTCGGCCGCGTACTCCGCGCCCCAGCGCAGGGCGTCGATGACGGTGTTCCCGGTCACCACGATGTCGCTCGCGGGTACGCCTTCGCGCAGCAGGTTGTCGCGGTTGCCCCAGGTCGGCGCCAGGTGCAGGTCGGCGACGCGGGCGACGAGGCGGCGGTTGCCCTCCTCCGGGAACGGGGAGGACAGCCTTCCGCTGCGCAGGCCGGCCTCGACGTGCACCAGGGGGATGCGGTGGTGGAAGGCGGAGAGGGCGCCGGCCAGCGTCGTCGCGGTGTCACCGTGGACGAGCATGACGTCCGGCCGGTGCTGCGGCACGTAGGAGTCGAGGCCGTCGAGTATTCGCGCGGTGGTGCCGGACAGGGTCTGGCGTTCTCGCATGACGGCCATGTCGATGTCCACGCCGAGGCCGAACGCGGTGAGCGTCTCGTGCAACATCTCACGGTGCTGGCCCGTGGAGACCACGATCGGCTCGAAGCGCGGGTCCTGCTGCAACAGCCGGATCACCGGCGCGAACTTGATGGCCTCCGGGCGAGTGCCCATGACAAGGGTGACTCGTTTCAAGACTCAACAGCTCCTTCGAACTCCGCTCATGAGGGGCCACGTTCCCGTTCCCCCCGGCTGAAACGGCGTGCGGCGACGCTGTCGCACGCGTACGGAACACCGGTGCGGCACTTCGCCGCTCCGCGCGCCGGAGCGGTCGCCCACCGGACGATCTTGACCGTGGCGCCCCGGTCCGGCGCCACGGCGTGTGGAGTTCCGGGCGGGGCCCACCCCGCCCCGGGACGCCGCACGGCCACCGCCGCACCGGCCCGGCCGCGGTCAGACGGTCGGTGTGACACCGCCGTCGACGACGATCTCGGCACCGGAGATGAAGCCCGACAGGTCGGACGCCAGGTACACCGCGGTCGAGGCGACCTCCTCCGGGCTCCCGAGCCGCCCCGCGGGAATGCCGTTGAGCTCCACGTACCGCTTCAGCGCCGTCTCGCGGTCGGTGCCGAACTCCTCGGCCAGCGCGTCGGCCAGACCGCCCGGCCGATCGTAGATCGCGGTGCGGATGAAGCCCGGCGAGATCACGTTGGAGCGCACCCCGCGCGGGGTGAACTCCCGTGCCAGCGCCTTGGAGAGGCTGAGGATCCCCGCCTTGGTGACGCTGTAGTCGGGCAGCCTCGGGTTCGGCATCCGCGCCGCCTCGGACGCGGTGTGGAGCAGGACCCCGTGGCCGCGTTCCAGCATGTGCGGCAGCACCGCGCGCGCCATCCGCACGTAGCCGAGCAGGTTGAGGTCCAGACTGGCCCGCCAGGCGTCGTCGTCGACGCCCAGGAACCCCTCCGGCCTGACCGCGGCGACCCCGGCGTTGTTGTGCAGGACGTCGACGCGGCCGAAGCGCTCCAGCGCCGCCCGGACGAGGTGTCCGGCACCGTCCCGGTCGCGCAGGTCCGCCCGGACCGGAAGCACCTGGTCGCTCCCCAGGGATTCCAGCGCCTCCGGATCCAGGTCGCCGCCCACCACCGACGCGCCCTCGGCGACGAAGGCGCGGGCCGTGGCCAGGCCTATGCCGCCGCCGGCACCGGTGATGAGGACGACTTTTCCATCCAGATTGTATTGCACCATTTCGCTCTCCCGCCGACGTTCCGGTGTGCGAGCCGAGTCTTTCCCGAACACCCCAGTTCGTGTCCAGCTCGGGTTAGAGTCGCACAGCAAATTTCGCCAACCAACGAGAAGGGGCTCTCCGCCATGCACATCGACCTTTCGGGCCGCATCGCACTGGTTACCGGGTCCACCGCGGGGATCGGCCTGGCCGTCGCCAAGGGGCTCCACGCGGCCGGCGCGGAGGTGGTGCTCAACGGCCGTACGGAGGAGCGTCTGGAAAAGGCGCTGGTGGAGTTCGACACCACGACTCGGGTACGTACGGTCGCGGCGAACGTCGGGACGGCCGACGGCTGCCGCGTGCTGACCGAGGCCGTCCCAGAGGTGGACATTCTGGTGAACAACGCGGGAATTTTCGCGCCGCAGCCGCTCTTCGAGATCGAGGACGAGGAATGGCAGCGGTTCTTCGACGTGAACGTGATGAGCGGAATCCGGCTGTCGCGCCACTACGTGCCCGCGATGGTGCGGCGCGGATGGGGCCGGACCGTCTTCGTCTCCAGCGAGTCCGCCGTCCAGGTGCCGCCGGAGATGGTGCACTACGGCATGACCAAGACCGCCCAGCTGACCGTCGCCCGGGGCCTGGCCGAGGCGGTCGCCGGGAGCGGTGTGACGGTGAACAGCATCCTGCCGGGGCCGACGCTGAGCGAGGGCGTCGAGAGGTTCGTCTGGGAGCTGGTCGGGGACGAGGCCTCCTCGCTGGAGGAGGCGAGCCGCCTGTTCATCGAGAAGGAGCGCCCGACCTCCCTGCTCGGCCGCCTGGCGAGCTCGGAGGAGGTGGCGAACCTCGCCGTCTACCTCTGCTCGGACCAGGCGTCCGCGACCACGGGCTCGGCGCTGCGGGTGGACGGCGGGGTGCTGCGCGGCGTGCTGTGACGGTGCGGGGGCGCCGCGCGCGGTGACGCGGGCGGCGCACCGTACGGGCTGAGCGGGAGGGCGGGACCCCTGGGTCC
>NZ_JBHUAF010000212.1:0-14340 GCF_042789895.1 Kitasatospora sp. NPDC056783 | reverse complement strand
CCTTCGACCTGGCCCTGGCGCTCTTCCTCGCGCTCACCAGCGGGCGCTACGCGACCATCGCGGAGAACCCCGGCCACCCGGCCCGCCACGGCCTCCTGCTGGTGCTCGTGCCGCTCGTCCCGCTGCCGCTGGTGCTGCGCCGCCGCTACCCGCTGTCGGTGCTGTGGGCGGTGCTGCCGGCCGCGCTGCTGGTGCGGCACCAGTCCGAGGACATCGCCTACTCGGCGGGCGTGGCGGTGATCGTCGCCGCGTACAGCGCCGCCGCCTACGGGCGCCGCGCGACGCCCCTGCTGCTGAGCCTGCCGGCCGCGACCGTCGCGCTGGTGCTGCTGTTCTCCGAGGCCAAGCTGCCGCACTTCCCCAACGGGGTGATGGCCGTCCTGGTCCTGGTGCCGGTGTTCGCGGTCGCCTACGAACTGCGGATGTGGCGCCGCCGGGTGGACGAGGGCCGCGAGCGGCTCTCCGCCCTGGAGAGCGCGCAGCTGGCCGCGCTGCGGCGCGCGGTGGAGCTCGAACGAGCGCGCATCGCCCGGGAGTTGCACGACGTGGTCACCCACAACGTGAGCATGATGACGATCCAGGCCGGGGCCGCCCGCAAGATCCTGGACAGCTCCCCGGACCGGGCCCGCACGGCGATGGCCGCGGTGGAGGCGGGCGGGCGCGCGGCGATGACCGAACTGCGGCAGGTGATGGGCCTGTTGACGATCGACGCGGAGACCGGCGACGCCCCGGCCGCCGATGCCGGCCTCAGCCCGCAGCCCGGCCTCGACCGCCTGGACGCCCTGGTCGAAGGCGTCCGGCGGGCCGGACTGCCGGTCGAGCTGGCCGTCCACGGCGAGCGCCGGCCCGTCCCGCCCGGAATCGAGCTGGCCGCCTATCGGGTCGTCCAGGAGGCGCTCACCAACACCGTCAAGCACGCGGGCGGCGCCGCCGCGGAGGTGACCGTCGAGTACGCCCCGGACCGGCTGCGGATCGAGGTCACCGACACCGGCGGCCGCCCCACCGGAGCCGCCGCCACCGGCAACGGACGCGGCCTGCTCGGCCTGCGCGAACGCCTCGCCGTCTACGGCGGCACCCTGCACACCGGCCGCCGGCCACGCGGCGGCTACCGCGTCACGGCCCTCGTCCCCCTGGAGAGTTGATGAACGAGCAGTCGCTGCGGGTGGTGGTCGCCGACGACCAGGCCCTGGTCCGCACCGGGTTCCGGCTGATCCTGGAGTCGGAGGGCATCGAGGTGGTCGCCGAGGCCGAGGACGGTGAGCAGGCCGTCGCGGCCGTCCGGCGCTGCCGGCCGGACGTGGTGCTGATGGACATCCGGATGCCCGGCCTGGACGGGCTGGAGGCGGCCCGCCGGATCCTGGCCGACGGCGCGCGGCAGCAGCCGCGGATCATCATGCTGACCACCTTCGACCTCGACCACTACGTCTACGCGGCGATGGCGGCCGGGGCCAGCGGCTTCCTGCTCAAGGACGTCACCCCGGAACACCTGGCCGCCGCCGTCCGGCTGGTGCGCACCGGGGACGCGCTGCTCGCCCCGGCGATCACCCGCCGCCTGGTCGAGCGCTTCGCCCGCCCGGCCGACCAGGCCGGCGCCGCCACCCCGCACCGCGAACTGGGCACGCTCACCCCGCGCGAGCTGGAGGTGACGGGGCTGCTCGCCCGCGGCCTCAGCAACGCCGAACTCGCCGCCCGGCTCGGGCTGTCCGAGGCGACGGTGAAGACGCACGTGGCCCGCATCCTCGGCAAGCTGGGCCTGCGGGACCGGGCCCAGGTGGTGGTCGCGGCGTACGAGACCGGGCTGGTCAGCGTGGGCTCGGCGGAACACCGGCAGGCGTAGGCCTCATGGGGACGCGGGGGAGCCCGGGTGGTCGGTCGACCACCCGGGCTCCCACCGGACCTACCGCGATCAGGCGAGGTCGAAGCGGTCCGCGTTCATGACCTTGACCCAGGCCGCGACGAAGTCCTCGACGAACTTCTCCTTGGCGTCGTCGGCCCCGTACACCTCGGCGACGGCCCGCAGTTCGGCGTTGGAGCCGAACACCAGGTCGGCGCGGGTGCCGGTCCACTTGACCCGGCCCGCGGCGTCCCGGCCCTCGAAGGTGTGCGCGTCCTCCGAGGTGGCCTTCCAACTGGTGTCCAGGTCCAGCAGGTTGACGAAGTAGTCGTTCGTCAGCACACCGGGGGTCTCGGTGAACACACCGTGCGCGGAGCCGCCGTGGTTGGCGCCCAGCACCCGCAGGCCGCCGACCAGCACGGTCAGCTCGGGCGCGCTGACGCCCAGCAGGTTGGCCTTGTCGAGCAGCAGGTACTCGGCCGGCAGCCGGTTGCCCTTGCCGACCCAGTTGCGGAAGCCGTCCGCCTTGGGCTCCAGCGCCGCGAAGGACTCGGTGTCGGTCAGCTCCTGGGTCGCGTCCACCCGGCCGGGCGCGAACGGCACCTCGACGGCGAGGCCGGCCGCCTTGGCCGCCTGCTCGACGCCGACGCCGCCGGCCAGCACCACGAGGTCCGCGAGCGAGACCTGCTTGTCGCCGGACTGGGCGTTGAACTCCTGCTGCACGCCCTCCAGGGCCCGCAGCACGGTCGCCAGCTTGTCGGGCTCGTTGACCTCCCAGCCGATCTGCGGCTGGAGCCGCACGCGGCCGCCGTTGGCGCCGCCGCGCTTGTCGCTGGAGCGGAAGGAGGAGGCGGCCGCCCAGGCGGCGGAGACCAGCTCGGAGACGGACAGGCCGGTGGCGGTGATCCGGCGCTTGAGGTCGGCGATGTCGGCCGCGCCGACCTGCTGGTAGCCGGCCTCCGGCAGCGGGTCTTGCCAGAGCAGGTGCTCGCTCGGGACCTCCGGGCCGAGGTAGCGGACCACCGGGCCCATGTCGCGGTGGGTCAGCTTGAACCAGGCGCGGGCGAAGGCGTCGGCGAACTCCTCCGGGTTCTCCAGGAAGCGCCGGGAGATCGGCTCGTAGACCGGGTCGAAGCGCAGCGACAGGTCGGTGGTCAGCATGTTCGGGGCGTGCCGCTTGTCCGGGTCGAACGGGTCCGGGACGGTGCCCTCGCCGGCGCCGTCCTTGGGCCTCCACTGGTGGGCGCCGGCCGGGCTCTCCGTGAGCTCCCACTCGTAGCCGAACAGCGTCTCGAAGAAGCTGTTGTCCCAGGTGGTCGGGGTGGCCGTCCAGATGACCTCGATGCCGCTGGTGATCGCGTCGGCGCCGACCCCGGTGCGGAAGGCGCTCTTCCAGCCGAGGCCCTGCTGCTCCATCGGCGCGCCCTCGGGGGCCGGGCCGACGTTGTCGGCGGGTCCGGCGCCGTGGGTCTTGCCGAAGGTGTGGCCGCCGGCGATCAGCGCGACGGTCTCCTCGTCGTTCATCGCCATCCGGTAGAAGGTCTCGCGGATGTCGCGGGCGGCGGCGATCGGGTCCGGGTTGCCGTTGGGCCCCTCGGGGTTGACGTAGATCAGGCCCATCTGGACGGCGGCCAGCGGGTTCTCCAGCTCGCGGTCGCCGGTGTAGCGCTCGTCACCGAGCCAGGTGTTCTCCGGGCCCCAGTAGACGTCCTCGTCCGGCTCCCACTCGTCGACCCGGCCGCCGCCGAAGCCGAAGGTCTCGAAGCCCATGCCCTCCAGGGCCACGTTGCCGGACAGGATGATCAGGTCGGCCCAGGACAGGGCGCGTCCGTACTTCTTCTTCACCGGCCAGAGCAGGCGGCGGGCCTTGTCCAGGCTGGCGTTGTCGGGCCAGCTGTTCAGCGGGGCGAAGCGCTGCTGGCCGCCGCCGGCGCCGCCGCGCCCGTCACTGATCCGGTAGGTGCCGGCGCTGTGCCAGGCCATCCGGATGATGAACGGACCGTAGTAACCGAAGTCGGCCGGCCACCAGTCGTGCGAGGTGGAGAGGGCCTCCTGGATGTCCCGCTTCACGGCGGGCAGGTCGAGGGCCTCGAAGGCTTCGGCGTAGTCGAAGTCCTCACCGAGCGGGTTCGCCACGGCGGGGTTCTTCGCGAGGATCTTCAGGTTGAGCCGCTCCGGCCACCACTGGCGGTTCCCGCCGCCCTGGGTGGGGTGCGGTGCCCGCCCGTGGATCACCGGGCAGCCCTCCGCGTTCGCCTCCGCGCCGGTTGCATCGTGGATGTCAGACATGGGAATCCTTCCCTCACAAGGCGGATCACGGTGTCTTCTCTGCTACCTGGGGTGCCTACTGTTCCTGCTGTTCTTCTCCAGGCTAGCGCCGGAGCCGATCCTACGATGGACGGAATCCAAGTCAAGAATGACACCAAGCCCATATCCGATCGGGAACCGGAAGACACCGGAAGTGAATTGGTAAACTCCGGTCTTCCCCTTGACCTGAATAGGTGAACCGATATGAGTGACCTGCTGGAGCGGCTGCGCGGGCGCGGCTGGCGCCTCACCTCCCAGCGGCGTGTCGTGGCCGAGGTCCTGGACGGCGAGCACGTGCACCTGACCGCCGACGAGGTGCACGCCCGGGCCGCCGAACGCCTGCCGGAGATCTCCCGGGCGACGGTCTACAACACCCTCGGCGAACTGGTCACCCTGGGCGAGGTCGTCGAGGTGGCCACCGACGGGCGCGCCAAGCGTTACGACCCGAACGCGCACCACCCGCACCAGCACCTGATCTGCACCGGCTGCGGCGCCATCCGCGACGTCCACCCGCTCGGCAACCCGCTGACCGACCTCCCGGCCGAACAGCGCTTCGGCTTCGCGGTCTCCCAGGCGGAGGTCACCTACCGGGGGCTGTGCCCGGACTGCGCCCACGGCACCGGCTGATCGAGGTCGCGCCCCAGGACGGGCCGGTCCTGGGGCGGCGGGACTCCGGGAAGGCGCCGAGAAGCCGCGGGCACCGGCATCGGGCACCGGCATCGGGCACCGGCATCGGGCACCGGCATCGGGCACCGGCACGACAACGACCGTACGCACCAGGACAACTCCCCTCGACCCCCCGTTCATAGCCTCGTGGAGCGATTCCGGCCGCCGCACCGCCGGCGGCCACCCCGAGAACGCCAAGTGGCAAGAGCGAGGAGCGAGATGATGACGGCAGTGACGAACGAGGAGCGGCTCGTACGCGACCCGGACCCGACGGTGGCCGGCACCGGAGCCGAGCCCTACCTGCACGCCATGACCCGGGTCAACCTGCGGCCCATCGCCTCGCCGATGCCCCTGGGCTTCTTCACGGTGGCCATCTCCTCCACCGTGGCCGGCAGCCTCCAGCTCGGCCTGATCGACAGTGCGCACCGGCAGGCCGTGGCACTCACCCTCTTCTCCGCCTTCGTGCTCCAACTGCTCGTCAGCATCCTCGCGTTCGGCGCCCGTGACGTCATCGCCGCCACGCTGATGGGCGGGTTCGCCGGCGCCTGGCTGGCCAACGGCCTGGTCACGGCGTCGGGCTCGCACGGCGGGGCACAGGTGTTGGGCGTGATGAACCTGGTGTTCACGGTCTTCGCCGCCCTGATGGCCTCGGTGGCGAGGCCGAAGAAGGTGCTGTGGCTGCTCCTGGTGATCGCCGTGCCGCGCTACTTCGTCGCGGGCCTCCACGGCGTCTCGGGCGTGACCTGGCTGGGGTACGTCGCCGGGGCGCTCGGCCTGCTGCTCGCCGCGGTCGCGATGTACGCCGCCTACGCGCTGATGCTGGAGGAGCTGCGGGGCAAGGAGGTGCTGTGGATCGGGCGCAGCGGCCCGGTGCTGGACGCCATGCACTCCGGCCTGGCCGGCGAACTGCACCGGCTGGAGCAGCAGGCGGGCGTGCGCCGGACCCTGTAGCCGGCCCGCCGGGGAGGCGGGGTCGGGACCTGCTGCCGCCGGTGGCCGCGGAGCTCGGGGTGGCGGCGGACCGCCGGGGTGACGCGGCGACCGGCGCGGCCGACACGGCTCGTGTCCGGCCGACGGCGCCTCCTCCCGGTGCGAGCGGCGGGCATCCCGTAGGGTCGGCCGAATGGCGAAGTACTTCGACGTGCATCCAGAGTCCCCCCAGCCGCGCACCATCGGCACGGTGGCCGACAGCCTCCGCTCCGGCGCCCTCATCGCGTATCCGACCGATTCCTGTTTCGCCCTGGGCTGCCGCCTGGACAACCGCGACGGCCTGGACCGCATCCGGGCGATCCGGCGTCTCGACGACCGCCACCACTTCACCCTGATGTGCGTGGACTTCGCCCAGCTGGGCCAGTTCGTCCAGCTCGACAACAACGTCTTCCGCGCCGTCAAGGCCGCGACACCGGGCGGCTACACCTTCATCCTCCCCGCCACCAAGGAGGTGCCCCGCCGTCTGATGCACCCGAAGAAGAAGACGGTGGGCGTCCGGATCCCCGACCACACCGTCACCAGGGCGCTGCTCACCGAACTCGGCGAGCCCCTGGTGTCCAGCACCTTGATCCTCCCCGGCGAGGACGAGCCGATGACCCAGGGGTGGGAGATCAAGGAGCGCCTCGACCACGTGCTGGACGCCGTGGTGGACTCGGGCGACTGCGGGACCGTCCCGACGACGGTCGTCGACTTCTCGGGCGGTGAGCCGGAGATCGTCCGGCGCGGTGCGGGGGATCCCAGCCGCTTCGAGTGACCGGTCCGGGCGCCGTTAATCCGCTCCTGCTTCTCCTTGCACGACCTGTACGCTGATCATGCTCGTGAACAGTGCGACAAGTGTTCGATCATTGACACATCTGTGGGGGGAATCGGTGCGTAATCGCCGAGTTGTGGTTCTTGCTGCCCTGGTGGCGGCCGGTGTGGGCGTCACGCCCGGGATCGCCCAGGCTGCGGGGCCCTCGGCTCCGCCGGCCAAGGCGGCACCCGCCAAGGGGGCACCGGCCGAGGGGGCGCCCACCGCGAACGGGGCCGCCGCGAGTGAGACGGACGCGGTGCGGAAGCTGGCGGGCAAGACGTTCAGCAGCCCCGCCGAGCGGACGGTCGTCTCGCCGAAGGCCGACGGACAGAAGGCCGACGGGCGGGCGGCCGACGGGCGGGCCGGGCTGGCGGCGCCGGCGCAGGGCGCACAGGGCAACTGGTACCCGTACATCAGCCTGGACGCCTTCGCCGGCGACGCGCACGGCGTCGAGATGCGGACCTACGTCTCCGCCTACGACAGCTCCTCGCTCGAGGTCACCATCGACTGGGGCGACGGGAAGACGGACACCTACACCGCCGACCTCACCGCCTCCGGCTTCGGCTCCGACCAGCGCACCAACAAGCACCGGTACTCCGCGGTCGGCACCTACGACATCAAGGTCACGATCAAGGACACCACGCTCGGCCAGGAGGCCTCCAACTCGCTCCGGATCGTCACCGGGGGCGGCGAGTTCACCCCGCACGCGCCGACCCGGCTGCTGGACACCCGCGCGGGCATCGGCGCCGCCCAGGCCAAGGTCCCCGCCCGCGGCACGGTGGCCCTGAAGGTCGCCGGCGTCGCCCAGGTGCCCGCCGACGTCTCGGCGGTGGTGCTCAACGTCACCGTCACCAACGCCACGGCGGACGGGCACATCTCGACGGCGGCCCTGAAGGACCTGGCCGAGAGCACGGACACCTCCAGCCTCAACTACGCCGCCGGCCAGACCGTGCCGAACATGGTGATCTCGGGCGTCAAGGACGGCTACGTCTACCTGTTCAACGCCGGCTGGCAGCCGGTGGACCTGCTCGCCGACGTCACCGGCTACTTCACCCCCACCACCGCCAGCGGCTACAAGTCGATGCCGCAGGTGCGCGCCGTCGACACCCGCGAGGGCCTCGGGACGGCCAAGGGCCAGGCCCCCGGACTGAGCAGCTTCGACGTCGCCGTCGCCGGCCGCAACGGTGTGCCGAACAACGCCACCGCCGTGGCGGTCACCCTGACGGTCACCGGCCCGCAGGACGCCGGCCACCTGACCGCCTACCCCGCCGGGCAGGCGGCACCGAGCACCTCCACCCTGAACTTCGTCGGCGGCCAGACCGTCGCCAACGCGGCGATCGTCCCGCTCGGCGCGGACGGCAAGATCTCCATCCGCAACGGCAGTTGGAAGCCGGCCGACGTGGTGCTCGACGTCGTCGGCTACTTCACCCCCGACAGCCGCGCCGCCTACGTCCCCGGCTACTCGGCGCTCCGGCTCGTCGACAGCCGCAAGGACAGTTGGGGCCGCAAGGCCGCCCCGCTGGCCGCCCGCAGCTTCTACGCGATGCGGTACGAGGCCGACACCCGCGAGCCCCGGGTCGACGGCTGGGTGCTGAACACCACCGTCACCAACACCAGCGGCCCGGGCTTCCTCTCGGTCGCCCCCGACCCCAACTTCTGGTCCGACTACCAGAACGGCACCCCGGCCGTGCCGCAGCGCCCCGTCTCCTCGACGCTCAACTGGACGGCCGGCCAGACCGTCGCGGGCGTCGCACAGACCGCGGGCGGCAAGGGCGGCATGATCGACATCTGGAACCAGGGCTGGCAGGACGTCGACTTCATCATCGACCTGGCCGGCTACTACCAGTCGATCTGACCCACCGGCAGGTCCGGGGGCGGGGCGGTGTTCCATCACGGAGCACCGCCCCGTCTCCCGTACGGGCCCACCGGAACGTCACCCCGAGGCCGCCCAGGACAGCAGCAGCCGCAGGCCGTCCTCCGAGGGCGAGCCCGGCTCGGCGGTGTAGGTGACCAGGGCCTGGCCGGGGTCGTCGGCCGGGCGGAGGGTGTCGTAGGCGAGGTCGAGGGTGCCGGCCAGGGGGTGGTGGAAGGACTTGCGTCCGGAGGTCTTGTCGGCGACCGGGTGTTCGGCCCACATGCGGTGGAACTCCTCGCTGCCCAGGCAGAGCCGGCCGACCAGTTCGGCGAGCAGCGGGTCGTCGGGGCGACGGCCGGCCTCCAGGTGGAGGAAGGCGACGTTCTCCCGGGCGCAGGCGGGCCAGTCGGCGTAGAGCTCGCGGGAGGCCGGGTCGAGGAAGGTGATCCGGGCGATGTTGCGGTCCTCGACGGGCAGCGCGCCGTAGTCACCGAACAGCGCGACGGCGGCCCGGTTCCAGGCCAGGACGTCCATCCGGTGGCCCATCACCACGGCCGGGGTGTCGCTGAGCTGCTCCAGCAGGTGCAGCAGGGAGGGGCGCGGGCGCTGGCGTGCGGCGGCTCGCCGGGGGCGGGCCGCCGGCCGGGCGAGGCGGTGCAGGTGGCCGGACTCGTCGGGGGCCAGCCGCAGGGCGCGGGCCACGGCGTCGAGGACGGCGTCGGAGGGGTTGCCGACGCGGCCCTGTTCCAGGCGGGTGTAGTAGTCGACGCTGACGCCCGCGAGGTGGGCGAGCTCCTCGCGGCGCAGCCCGGCGACCCGGCGCCGGCCGCCGTAGTCGGGGAGGTCGACGTCCTCGGGGCGCAGGCGGGCGCGGCGGGTGCGGAGGAATTCGCTCAGGGCGCTGCTCGGGTTCACGGTACGGATTCTCACCCGGACGGGTGCCTCCGTGCCTGGTCCTGTGAGGGCCAGGCACGGAGGAGGGGCCGGCTCAGCCGGTCAGGGACGGGAAGCCCGGAACGAGGCCGCCGTCGATCACGACGTCCTGCCCGGTGATGTACGAGGAGCGCCCGGAGAGCAGGAAGGCGACCGTCTCCGCGATGTCCTCGGCCGTGCCCAGCCGGCCGAGCGGGACCTGGCGGCGGATCGGCTCGTGGTCGGCCTGGTCCGGGACGGCCGCGTGGAACATCTCCGTCACGATGTAGCCGGGGCTGACCGAGTTGACCCGGATGCCGCGGCCGGCCAGTTCGGCGGCGAGGGTGCGGGCGAGGCTGAGGACGCCGGACTTGCCGGCGGCGTAGACGGCGGCGCCGGGCATGCCGCGGTGCGGGGTCCAGGAGGCGTTGAGGACGACCGAGCCGCCGCCGGCCGCGTCCAGCAGCGGCAGGGCGTGCTGGACGGTGAAGAACACGCCCTTGAGGTTGGTGGCGACGATCCGGTCGAACTCGCCCTCGGTGACCTCGCCCACCGGGTGGAAGCCCGCCACCCCGGCGTTGGCGAAGACCCCGTCGAGGCTGCCGTACCGCTCACCCACGGTGTCGGCCAGCCGGGCGAGGTCCGCCGGTACGGAGGCGTCGGCGCGGACGGCGAGCAGCCGGTCGCCGGCGTCGAGCAGCGCGGCGGCACGGGCGAGCCGGGCGTCGTCGCGGCCGGTGACGACGACCCGGGCGCCGGTGTCGAGGAGGTGCCGGGCGGTGGCGAGGCCCATGCCGCTGGTGCCGCCGGTGATCAGGACGGTGGAGTCGGAGGAGGTGGTGTGGTTCATGGTGTTCACCCTCGCCGGGTGCGCCGGGGCGGCACCAGGCCCGCTCCGACCCGGGGTCCGGGAGAACCAGGGTCCGGCGGAACCAGGGTCCGGGAGAACCACCCTCCGCACCGGGAATCGGAGCAGTCGACGGCTGGTTGGGCCAAGGCGAAGGTCGCAACACGGCACTCGCGAAGAGGGACTCCCCATGAAGATCGGCATCATCGGCGCGGGCAAAATCGGCGGCAACCTGACGCGGCGGCTGACTGCGCTGGGTCACGAGGTGGCGGTGGCCAACTCCCGCGGCCCGGAGACGCTCAAGGACCTGGCCGAGGAGACCGGGGCCAAGGCGGTGACGGCCGCCGAGGCCGCGAACGGCGCGCAGGTCGTGGTGGTGACGGTGCCGCTGAAGAGCGTGCCGGACCTGCCCGCCGGGCTGTTGGACGGCGCCGCCGAGGGCGTCGCCGTGATCGACACCGGCAACTACTACCCGAAGGAGCGCGACGGCCGGATCGACGCGATCGAGGACGGCGGGCTGACCGAGAGCCGCTGGACGGAGCAGCACCTCGGGCACCGGGTGGTGAAGGTGCTCAACGGCACCTACGCCCAGGACCTGCTGGACCGGCCGCTTCCGGCGGGCGCCCAGGAGCGCCTCGCCGTGCCGGTGGCCTCGGACGACGAGGCGGCCAAGCGGGTGGTCCGGGCGCTGGTCGACGAGTTGGGCTTCGACACCGTGGACGCGGGCGGGATCGACGAGTCCTGGCGCCAGCAGCCGGCCACCCCGGTGTACGGGCTGCGCGCCGGTGTCGAGGCGGTCACCCGGGCGCTCGCGGAGGCCTCCCCGGAGCGCCCGGCCGCCCACCGGGCGTAGGGCCCCGACGCGTCACCCGGGCCGGCGCGTCACCCGAGCCGGCGCGCCCCCTCCGCCGGGACGGCGGTGAGGGTGCGCGGCTCGGCGTACCCCGCCGCGCGGAACGCGGCGGTGACCTCGGCGGCGACCCGCCCGGCCGCCGCCGCGTCCACCAGGGCGATGACCGAGCCGCCGAAGCCGCCGCCGGTCATCCGCGCGCCGTGGGCGCCGGCCGCCAGGGCGGCTTCGACGGCGAGGTCGGTCTCCGGGCAGGAGACCTGGTAGTCGTCGCGCAGCGAGGCGTGTCCGGCGGTGAGGATCGGGCCGAGCGCGGCGAGGTCGCCGGCGTCCAGGCGGGCGACGGCGTCCTCGACCCGGGCGTTCTCGGTGACCACGTGGCGCACCAGCGGGACCAGCTCCGCGGGGAGTCGGCCCAGCGCGTCGGCCAGTCCGGAGGGCCGGAGCGAGCGCAGCGCGGGCAGCCCGAGCAGCGCGGCCGCGCGTTCGCAGCCGGCCCGCAGCGCGGCGTAGGCGCCGTCCCCGAGGTCGTGCTTCACCCGGGTGTCCAGGACCAGCAGCGCGAGGCCCGCACCCGCGAGGTCCACCGGAACCTGACGCATCGTCAGATCGCGGCTGTCCAGGAACAGCGCGGCACCCGGGCGGCAGCACATGGACGCCATCTGGTCCATGATCCCGCAGGGCACCCCGACGAAGGCGTTCTCGGCCCGCTGCGCCAGTACCGCCAGCTCCGGCGCCGAAAGCCCCAGCCCGTAAAGGTCGTTGTACGCGGCGGCGACCGCGCACTCCAGCGCGGCGGAGGAGGAGAGCCCGGCGCCGCCGGGCACGTCGCTGTCCAGCCGGAGGTCCGCTCCGCCGACCGGGTGTCCGGCCTCGCGCAGCACCCACACCACGCCCGCCGGGTAGCCGGTCCAGCCGGGCGCCGAGCCCGGGGCCAGTTCGGCGACCGGGAGGTCGACGACCGGCCCGTCGCTCTGGGCGGACCAGAGCCGCAGCCGCCCGTCCGCCCGGCGGGCCGCCTGGGCGCGGACGGTCTGCGGCAGGGCGATCGGGAGGACGAACCCCAGGTTGTAGTCGGTGTGTTCGCCGATCAGGTTCACCCGGCCGGGGGCGGCCCACTCCCCCTCCGCCGGACGGCCGTACAGCTGCTCGAACGTCCTCATGCCGCGACCTCCCGCAGTCGGCGGGCCGCGTCCTCGGGGGTGATGTCGTTGACGAAGGCGTCCATGCCGGACTCCACCCCGGCGAGGTACTTGAGCTTGTCGGCGGTGCGGCGGATGGTGAACAGCTCCAGGTGCAGGGCGAGTTCGTCGCGCTGCCCGGCCGGCGCCTGGTGCCAGGCGGAGATGTAGGGGGTGCGGCCGGTGCCGAAGAGCCGGTCGAAGCGGCGCAGCAACTCCAGGTAGAGGGAGGGGAATTCGTCCCGCTGACCGGCGTCCAGGGCGGTCAGGTCGGGCACCCGGCGGTGCGGGTGGAGGTGCACCTCGTACGGCCAGCGGGCGGCGAAGGGGACGAAAGCCGTCCAGTGCTCCCCGGCGAGGACGACGCGTCCGCCGTGGGAGCGTTCGGCGGCGAGCAGGTCGTCGAAGAGGTTGCGGCCGGTGGCGGCCCGGTGCTCGGTGGCCCGGGCGGCCATCCGGGCGGTGCGCGGGGTGGTGAAGGGCAGGGCGTAGATCTGGCCGTGCGGGTGGGCGAGGGTGACGCCGATCTCGGCGCCCCGGTTCTCGAAGCAGTAGACCTGCCGGACGCCGGGCAGCGCCGAGAGTTCGGCGGTGCGGTCGGTCCACGCGTCCAGGACGAGCCTGGCGCGCTCGGGGGTGAGGTCGGCGAAGGACGCGTCGTGGTCGGCGGTGAAGCAGACCACCTCGCAGCGTCCGGTGCCGGGGCCGCCGGTCCACAGTCCTCCGGCCTCGCCGGCGGGCTCTCCGGTCCGCAGTCCCCCGGCCTCGCCGGGCATCCCGGCCAGCGAGGGGAAGCGGTTCTCGAAGACGGCCACCTGGTAGTCCTCGGCCGGGATCTCGCTGAGCCGCCCGTCCCGGGACGGGCAGAGCGGGCACTCCTCGGCGGGCGGCTGGTAGGTGCGCGCCTGGCGGTGGGCGGCGATGGTGACCCAGTCGCCGGTGGCCGGGTCCAGCCGGATCTCCGAGCCGGGGGCCTGGGGGTCGAGCGGCCGTTCGTCCACGGCGTCGCGGGGGGCGGCGGCGCCGCTGTCGTAGTAGATCAGCTGTCGACCGTCCGCGAGGGTGGTCGCGGTCCTGACGGTGCCGGTCTGGGTCGGGGACATCCCGGGCATGGCCTTCTTCCTTCGAGTGAAGCCATTGGAATCAAACAGAAAGCTACACTCTCCAACAATATCCACCAGAACCGCTCACCAGAAGTGGTCCAAGGAGGCCTCCCGATGGCTGACAGCGCCCAGCCCCTCGCCGAACAGCGCCGTGTGCTGATCCTGGAGCAGGTCCGGGCCCGGGGCGGGGTCCGGGTCACCGAGCTGGTCCGCGACCTCGGGGTCTCCGACATGACGGTCCGCCGCGACCTGGACGCGCTGGCGCGGCGCGGCCTGGTGCACAAGGTGCACGGCGGCGCCGTGCGGGTCGACGCGCCGGCCACCGGCGAGCCGGGGTTCGAGGCCAAGGCGCGGTGGGAGCTGCCCGCCAAGGAGGCGATCGCCCGGGCCGCGGCGGCACTCGTACCGCCCGGTTCGGCGGTCGGGCTGTCCGGCGGCACCACCACCTTCGCGGTCGCCCGGCAGCTGCGCGCGGTCGAGGGCCTCACCGTGGTGACCAACTCGCTGCGGATCGCCGACCTGCTCGAACAGCCCGCCGAGGACGGCACGCCGTCCACCGCCACGGTGATCCGCACCGGCGGCGTCCGGACCCCCTCGGACGCGCTGGTCGGACCGGTCGCCGACCAGGCGATCCGCTCACTGCACGTCAACCTGCTGATCCTGGGCTGCCACGGCCTCTCCCCCGAGGCCGGGCTGACCACCCCGAACCTGGCCGAGGCGGAGACCAACCGCGCCTTCCTCCGCTCCGCCCGCCGCGTGGTCGTGGTGGCCGACCACACCAAGTGGGACGCGGTCGGCCTGGCCTCCTTCGCCGCCCTCGACCAGTTGGACGTCCTGGTCACCGACGACGCCCTGCCCGCCGAGCAGCGGACGGCGGCGGCCGAACTGGTCGGCGAGCTGATCGTGGCAGCGGCTGTCCAGGCGTACTGACCCGTCAGGTCCGGGCGTCGGCCCGGGGCCGGCCGTCGTCAGGCGCGAGAAGTCGGCCGGGCCGACTTCTCG
>NZ_JBHUAF010000211.1:0-14356 GCF_042789895.1 Kitasatospora sp. NPDC056783 | reverse complement strand
GCGGTGGAGAACCGCTGGGTCACCCTGATCGCGGCGACCACCGAGAACCCGTACTTCTCGGTGATCTCCCCGCTGCTGTCCCGCTCGCTGCTGCTCACCCTGGAGTCGCTGACCGACGAGGACATCCGGGCGCTGCTGCGCCGCGCGGTGGCCGACGAGCGCGGCCTGGAGGGTGCGCTGGAGCTGACCGCGGAGGCCGAGGACCACCTGGTGCGGCTGGCGGGCGGGGACGCCCGGCGGGCGCTCACCACGCTGGAGGCGGCGGCCGGGGCGGCGCTGGAGAAGGGGGAGGCGAGCATCACGCTGGCCACCACCGAGACGGCGGTCAACCAGGCGGCGGTGCGCTACGACAAGGACGGCGACCAGCACTACGACGTGGCGAGCGCGCTGATCAAGTCGATCCGCGGCAGCGACGTGGACGCCACCCTGCACTACCTGGCCCGGATGATCGAGGCGGGGGAGGACCCGCGGTTCATCGCCCGCCGGCTGATGATCTCGGCCAGCGAGGACGTCGGCCTGGCGGATCCGACGGCCCTGCAGACGGCGGTGGCGGCGGCCCAGGCGGTGGCCCTGATCGGCTTCCCGGAGGCCCGGATCATCCTCTCCCAGGCGGCCATCGCGCTGGCCCTGGCGCCCAAGTCCAACGCCGCGTACCTGGCGATCGACGCGGCGCTGGCCGACGTCCGGCAGGGGCTGGCGGGCGCCGTCCCGTCCCACCTGCGGGACGCCCACTACGGCGGGGCGGGCAAGCTCGGCCACGGCAAGGGCTACCGGTACCCGCACGACCTGCCGGAGGGCATCGCCGCCCAGCAGTACGCGCCGGACGCGGTGCACGGCAAGGAGTACTACCAGCCGACGAGGCGCGGCGGCGAGGCCCGCTACGCGGACGTGGTGGAGTGGACGCGCGGGCGGCTGCGGGGGGAGCGCCAGGTGAAGAGGGCCGAGAGGAAGCCGGCCGCGAAGCCGGAGACGAAGGCCGAGGAGCAGCCCGGGGAAAAGGGCGAGTGATCCACCGGTATACTCGGTCGGAGTGCCATGTCCCGGGACGGCGGCGGGGGAGACCCCACCGACCGGCCGCACCAGCGGGACATCGGCGGTAGGCCTCCTCCGGGAGGCCCGCACCAGGAGCGTCGCGCACCGTTTTCGGTGTCGCGGACGGCCCAGGCGACTGGGCCGGTCCGTGTGACCAGCACTTCCGTGCCCGGCTCCGGAGAGCGGCTGATCCCATCGCGCAGGCGGCGGGGTTTTCTCCGGGTCGCGACATGCGACCTCCGTCAACACCTGGTGAAGCCGTATTCGTAAGCAAGGAAGGTTTGGTTCATGGCGAACCAGAAGCGTCCCAAGGTCAAGATCGCGCGTGCCCTTGGCGTGCCGCTGACCCCGAAGTCCGTCAAGTACTTCGAGGCCCGCCCGTACCCGCCCGGCCAGCACGGCCGTGGCCGCAAGCAGAACTCGGACTACAAGGTCCGTCTGCTCGAGAAGCAGCGTCTTCGCGCCCAGTACGACCTGAGCGAGAAGCAGCTGTCGCGCGCGTTCGACCGCGCGAAGAAGGCCGAGGGCAAGACCGGTGAGGCGCTCGTCGCCGAGCTGGAGACCCGTCTGGACTCGCTGGTGCTGCGTTCGGGCATCGCCCGCACCATCTACCAGGCCCGCCAGATGGTCGTCCACGGCCACATCGAGGTCAACGGTGGCAAGGTCAACAAGCCGTCGTTCCAGATGAAGCCGGGCTTCGTGGTGACCGTCCGCGAGCGCTCCAAGGAGAAGGTCCCCTTCCAGGTCGCCCGTGAGGGTGGCTACGCGGGTGAGGGCCAGACCCCGAAGTACCTCGAGGTCAACCTGAAGGCCCTGGCCTTCCGCCTGGACCGTGCGCCGCAGCGCAAGGAGGTCCCGGTGATCTGTGACGAGCAGCTGGTCGTCGAGTACTACTCGCGCTGACCCGGCTTCGCTCTTCGCGAACCACCAGCGAGCCCCCGCCGCCTTTCGAGGCGACGGGGGCTCGCCCCTTTTGCGCTGGTGCCGTCAGATGTCCTCGCCGGTCATCGCGGCGGCCAGCCGCAGGTGCGGCCGGGCCTCCTCGGCGCGGCCCTGGCGCTCCAGGGTGCGGCCGAGCATCAGCCGGGCGTAGTCCTCGGCCGGGTCGGCCTCCAGGATCCGCAGCAGCTCGCCCTCGGCGCGCCCGAGCTGGGCGGAGTGGTAGTAGCTGCGGGCCAGCAGCAGCCGGACGGAGAGGTTGGCCGGCTCCTCGGCCAGCACACCTTCGAGCATGCGGGCCGCGTCGGTGTACGCCTTGGAATCGAAGTAGAACTTCGCCATGCGGTACTCGTCGGCGGTGTTGTGGACGGCCATGGTGCTCCTTCCGGGTGGTTACTTGCCTCCTCAAGCAATCGGCAAGTTTCATCTATTCCGGCCCGGCGGAGGCGCCCGCCCGGGCTGCCCCGGGCATCGCCCCGGAGTGACCGGCCGGTAGCCCGGGAGAGAACCCGGTCCGGAAACCGGGCGTCGGCGCGATAGGGTTCCCCTGAAGAACTGCAAGGCGAGGGAGCGCGCAAAGGTGTCCGTGGGAGAGCTGGCCGGATTGCTCGTCGCCGTGTTCTGGGCGGTCCTGGTCACCCTGCTCGCCGTGGTGCTGGTCCGCCTCTCGCGGGTGCTGAAGGAGGCCGCAGTCCTGGTCTCCGCCGTCACCGAGCAGGCCGTCCCGCTGCTGACCGACGCGGGCGCCGCGGTGCGCAGCGCCAACGAGCAGCTGGAGCGGGTGGACGAGATCACCGCCAACGTGCAGGACGCCGCCGCCAACGCCAACGCGCTCTCCTCCACCGTGGCCGCCACCCTGGGCGGACCGCTGGTGAAGGTCGCGGCCTTCAGCTACGGCGTGCGCAAGGCCGTCGCCCGGCAGCAGGGAACCCTGCCGCCGGTGCCAGCCCAGGCGGGCGAGCGCGAGGAGCTGGCCCGGCTGATCCGGGCCGAGGTGCGTGCCGCGACCGCCCCCCGCGGCGGTCTGCTCTCCCGGGTCCGGCGCGCGGTGAGGGGCTGACGGCATGGTGCGACGCATCTTCTGGATGGCGGTCGGCGCCGGCGCCACCGTCTGGGCCATGAACAAGGCCAACGAGGCCGTGCACCGGCTCACCCCGGACAGCCTCTCCGGCACCGCCGCACGCGGCGCGCTGCAACTGGGCGACCTGGCCAAGCAGTTCGCCCAGGACGTGAGGGCCGGCATGGCCGAGCGCGAGGAGCAGCTGAAGGACGACCTCGGACTGCGCGGCACCGCCGTGGTGGAGCCGCGGGCCGACCGCCGAGTCCTGCGCGGCGAGCCGCAGTACCGAGCTATCTCGGCGGCGCCCGGTAGCCCGGCCGCCGCCCTGCCCCCGTCCCGCGCCCGCGCTCTGCCCGCCGGCGCCCGCACCACCCCCCAGACCACTGAAGAAACGCCCCGCCGCGCCCTGCCGCGACGGGGCGGCACCCCGAACCGGAAGGACCACTAATGGAGTCGGCTGAGATCCGCCGCCGCTGGCTGCGCTTCTTCGAGGAGCGCGGCCACACCGTCGTTCCGTCGGCGTCCCTGGTCGCCGACGACCCCACCCTGCTGCTCGTCAACGCCGGCATGGTGCCGTTCAAGCCCTACTTCCTGGGCGAGGTCAAGCCGCAGTTCTCGCGCGCCACCAGCGTCCAGAAGTGCGTGCGCACCCTGGACATCGAGGAGGTCGGGAAGACCACCCGGCACGGCTCCTTCTTCCAGATGTGCGGCAACTTCTCCTTCGGTGACTACTTCAAGGAAGGAGCCATCAAGTTCGCCTGGGAGCTGCTCACCACTCCCGTCGCGGACGGTGGCTACGGCCTGGAGAAGGAGAAGCTCTGGATCACCGTCTACAAGGACGACGACGAGGCCGAGCAGATCTGGCGTGACGTCATCGGCGTGCCCTCGGAGCGCATCCAGCGCCTGGGCATGAAGGACAACTTCTGGTCGATGGGCGTCCCCGGCCCGTGCGGCCCGTGCTCGGAGATCAACTACGACCGCGGCCCCGCGTACGGCGAGGAGGGCGGCCCGGCCGTCAACGGCGAGCGCTACCTGGAGATCTGGAACCTGGTCTTCATGCAGTACGAGCGCGGCCACGGCGACGGGAAGGACGGCTTCGAGATCCTCGGCGACCTGCCGAGCCGGAACATCGACACCGGCCTCGGCCTGGAGCGCCTGGCGGCCATCCTCCAGGACGTCGACAACCTCTTCGAGATCGACACCAGCCGGATGATCCTCGACCGCGCCGCCGAGCTGACCGGTCACACCTACGGTGCCGACCACAAGGCGGACGTCTCGCTGCGCGTGGTCACCGACCACATCCGCACCGCGCTGATGCTGGTCGGCGACGGCGTCACCCCGGGCAACGAGGGCCGCGGCTACGTGCTGCGCCGCATCCTGCGCCGCGCCATCCGCAACATGCGGCTGCTGGGCGCCACCGGGCCGGTGGCCAAGGAGCTCATCGACGTCGCGATCAAGGCGATGGCCCCGCAGTACCCCGAGCTGGAGAGCGACCGCAAGCGCGTCGAGACGGTCGTCGTCGGCGAGGAGGCGGCCTTCCTCCAGACCCTGAAGGCCGGCACCAACCTGCTGGACGTCGCGGTCACCGAGACCAAGCAGTCGGGCGGCGTGGTGCTCTCCGGCGAGCAGGCGTTCAAGCTGCACGACACCTACGGCTTCCCGATCGACCTCACCCTGGAGATGGCCGAGGAGCAGGGCCTCCAGGTCGACGAGGCCGGCTTCCGCCGCCTGATGCAGGAGCAGCGGAACCGGGCCAAGGCGGACGCCAAGGCCAAGAAGATGGGCCACGCCGACGTCGCCGCGTACCGCGAGGTCGCGGACAAGTCCGGTGCCAGCGTCTTCACCGGCTACAGCCTGACCGAGGGCGAGGCCACCGTGGTCGGCCTGCTGGTGGACGGCGTGCCGTCGCCGGCCGCCTCCGAGGGCGACGAGGTCGAGATCATCCTCGACCGCACCCCGTTCTACGCCGAGGGCGGCGGTCAGCTCGCCGACCAGGGCCGGATCCGGCTGGAGTCGGGCGCGGTGGTGGAGATCCGCGACGTGCAGCAGCCCGTCCCGGGCGTCATCGTGCACTCCGGCGGGGTGCTGTTCGGTGAGGTCGTGCTGGGCGCCTCGGCGTACGCCACGATCGACACCGAGCGCCGCCGGGCGATCGCCCGCGCCCACTCGGCCACCCACCTGACCCACCAGGCGCTGCGCGACGCGCTCGGCCCGACGGCCGCCCAGGCCGGTTCGGAGAACGCCCCCGGCCGCTTCCGCTTCGACTTCGGCTCGCCCGCCGCCGTTCCGGGCAGCGTGCTGGTCGACGTCGAGCAGAAGATCAACGACGTGCTGACCCGTGAGCTGGAGGTCACCGCCGAGGTCATGACGATGGACCAGGCCCGCAAGGCCGGCGCCATCGCGATGTTCGGCGAGAAGTACGGCGACGAGGTCCGGGTCGTCACCATCGGTGACTTCTCCAAGGAGCTGTGCGGTGGCACCCACGTCGGCAACACCGCCCAGCTGGGCCTGGTGAAGCTGCTCGGCGAGTCCTCGATCGGCTCCGGCGTGCGCCGGGTCGAGGCGCTGGTCGGCTCCGACGCCTACCGGTTCCTGGCCCGTGAGCACACGGTGGTCTCCCAGCTCACCGAGCTGGTCAAGGGCCGCCCGGAGGAGCTGCCGGAGAAGATCTCGGGCATGCTCGCCAAGCTCAAGGACGCCGAGAAGGAGATCGAGCGCTTCCGCGCCGAGAAGGTGCTGGCCGCCGCGGCGGGCCTGGCCGACTCGGCCGAGGACGTGCACGGCATCGCCGTGGTCGCCGCGCAGGTCGCCGACGGCGTGGGCGCGGACGAGCTGCGCAAGCTGGTCCTGGACGTGCGCGGCCGCCTCGGCTCGCGCCCGGCCGTGGTCGCCGCGTTCACCGTGGCGAACGACCGCCCGCTGACCGTGATCGCCACCAACGAGGACGCCCGCGGCCGTGGCATCAAGGCCGGCGAGCTGGTCCGGACCGCCGCCAAGACCCTCGGTGGCGGCGGTGGCGGCAAGGACGACGTCGCCCAGGGCGGCGGCTCCAACCCGGCCGCGGTCGGCGAGGCCATCGCCGCGGTGCGCGGCCTGGTCGCGGAGCGCGCCAGCTGATGGAGTTCGAGGAGAGGCCCTTCCGGCGTGGGCGGCGGATCGCCGTCGACGTCGGGGACGCCCGGATCGGGGTCGCGTCCTGCGACCCCGACGGGGTGCTCGCCACACCCGTGGAGACCGTCCCGGCCGGGGTGAAGTCGCAGGCCAGGATCGCCGCCATCGTCGACGAGTACGACGCGATGGAGGTGATCGTCGGGCTGCCGCGCTCGCTCAGCGGCAAGGAGGGCCCGGCGGCGGAGAAGGTCCGGGCGTACGCGGCGCGGCTGGCCAACCGGCTCTACCCGGTGCCGGTGCGGCTGGTGGACGAGCGGATGACGACCGTCACCGCGACCCACGGGCTGCGCGCCTCGGGGGTCAAGGCGAAGAAGGGCCGCTCGGTGGTCGACCAGGCCGCCGCGGTGGTGATCCTCCAGACCGCCCTTGAGTCCGAACGGGTGAGCGGACGCCCGCCCGGTGAGAGCGTCGAGGCGGCCGGCTGACCGGTCTGGTTTAACGTCCCGATGAGGGGTCCGTGCGGACGCGTTCGCACGGACCCCTCTTTCGTTGGTTTCCGTGTCCGATTCCGATCGTTCTGTGTCGATCCGGATCGGCCTGGGATCGCCGAGGGGACGCGAGCCATGACCGACCAGGACTTCCACCCGGGGCTCACGCCGGGACACCTGGGCGCGCCGGTGCTGGAACCGGAGGGCCGTCCGCCGGGCGCGCCCCGCCCGCGCTTCGATGCGCCGGATCCGCACCGACGGCGTAACGGACTGGCCTGCGGGCTCACCGCGTTCGCACTGGTCGCGGTGTTCGGCGGGATCGGGTTGACCGGGTACAGCTGGTTCCAGGCGCAGCGCAGGCCCCCGGCCGCGGCCGACTTCGCGGGGCAGGGCACCGGCAGCGTCCAGGTCTCGGTGCCGGAGGGCGCGGGGCTGTCCCAGATCGCGTCCGCGCTGGTCCGCAACGGGGTGGTGGCCAGCTCGCTCGCCTTCACCCGGGCCGCGAAGGGCAGCGCGGCGGCGGCCGGGCGGATCCAGCCCGGGACGTACACGCTCAGGCAGCGGATGTCGGCCGCGGCGGCGCTGGCGATCCTGATCGACCCGGCCAACGCCAACGGCCTGACCATCCCCGAGGGCTGGCGTGGATACCAGATCTACGCGGCCATCGACAAGAAGCTGAACCTGCCCGCGGGCACCACCCAGAAGATCGCCCAGGACCAGGGCGCCGAGCTGGGCCTGCCCGACTTCGCCAACGGCAGCCCGGAGGGCTACCTGTTCCCGGCGAAGTACAGCGTCACCGACGGCACCACCGCCCTCGACCTGCTGAAACAGATGGTGGACCGGGCGGGCAAGGAGTTCAGCCGGGACGACGCCGGCGTGGTCGCGCCGAACCTCGGGCAGAGCGTCTACGGGCTGATCACCGTGGCCAGCATGGTCCAGGGCGAGGCCGACAACACCGAGGACATGGGCAAGGTGGCCCGGGTGATCTACAACCGGCTGGCCAAGGGGATGCCCCTGCAGCTCGACTCCACCATCAACTACGCGCTCGGCCGGTCGACCCTGAACACCTCGGTGACCGACACCCGGCTGGACTCCCCGTACAACACCTACGTGCACCCCGGGCTGCCGCCGACCCCGATCTCCAACCCGGGGCGGCAGGCGATCATGGCGGCGCTGGACCCGACACCGGGGGACTGGCTCTACTTCGTCACCGTCAAGCCGGGGGACACCCGGTTCACCGACAGCTTCGACGTGCAGCAGCGCAACGTGGCGGAGTTCAACGCCAACCGGGCGGCGGCCAAACCCGGCGCCCCCGGCTCCTCCGGCCCGGCCTCCCCGGCGGCCTCGGACCCGGCGGCGGGAGGGGCCGGCCCCGGTGCGGCGACCCCCTGACGGTGGTGTGCGCCCCCGGTGAGCTTGCTCACGGACCGTGCGTCCGCCCGGCCGGGGGTAAGGCTGCGGTACGGTAACGTCTCCCTCCAGGCGCTGCGCTAGCACGCCGGTTCGAGAATCAGCCGGGACGACGCCGTCCCGGACGGCCGGTTCGATCCTCCGGTCGTCACCGTCGGTTAAGGGGATCGATGACCGATCTGGGTGGGGGCTACGGCCCCCAGGGCGAGCCGTGGCACCCCGGTGATCCCGGGCACGACGGCCGGCAGCCGGTCCCCGGCCAGCAGGACGGCCAGTGGCAGCAGCAGCAGTACCCGCAGCAGGGCCAGCAGGGCCAGCAGCCGTACGGGGACGTGCAGCAGGGGTACGCGCAGCAACAGCAGCAGATGATGGCGCAGCAGGGCTACCCGCAGCAGCAGCCCCAGCAGCAGATGATGCAGCAGCAGGGCTACCCGGGCGGTCAGCAGGGGTTCCAGCAGCAGCGGGGCTATCCCCAGCAGGGGTACCCGCAGCAGGCGCAGCAGGGGTACGGACAGCAGCAGCCCCAGCAGCAGGTGCCGATGCAGCAGCAGGGGTATCCGCAGCAGGGCTTCCCCGGCTCCCAGCAGCAGGTCCAGCAACAGCAAGTCCAGCAGCCGCAGCACGCCCAGCAGCAGGCCCAGCCGCAGCAACAGGCCGCGCGGCAGCAGCCGGCCCCGGCGCCCGCGCCGGCCGGCCCGGGCCCGGACGGGATCGACTGGGAGGCCGAGGCCGCCGCACTGGAGGCCGGCGCCGGCCCGGTGGGCGGTGTGCACGAGGCCGGGACGGACGAGTGGGACGGCCACCAGGACGGCCGGCACCCGGACGACGGGTACCCGGACGAGCACGCCGAGGAGACGGGCTTCCTCGGGGAGCGGGACGACTCCCGCGAGGCGCAGAAGAAGCGCAAGGAGAAGGGCAAGAAGTCGGGCCGCCGCAACGGCGGCGCCTGCCTGCTGGCGTCCCTGGTGATGCTCGGCGCCGTGGGCGGGGCCGGCTGGTGGGGCTACGACTTCTACCAGAAGCACTTCGGCCCGGCGCCGGACTTCACCGGTGGGGGCACCGGTTCCGTCCAGGTCGAGGTCAAGAAGGGCGCGGTCGGCGGGCAGATCGGCCTGGCGCTGAAGAACGCCGGCGTGGTCAAGAGCGTCGACGCGTTCAACGAGGCCTGCAAGGCCGAGCCCAAGTGCGGCACCATCCAGTACGGCTACTACGAGCTGAAGAAGGAGATGCCGGCCGCCGAGGCGCTCAAGGAGCTGCTCGCCCAGGCCGGCGGCGCGGCGATCGTGGTCCCGGAGGGCAAGAACTCCACCGAGATCTACACCATGATCGACGGCAAGCTGAAGCTGGAGAAGGGCACCACGGCTGGCGTCGCCCAGGCCCAGGCCGCGAACCTCGGCCTGCCGGCCTACGCGAACGGCAACATCGAGGGCTTCCTCTGGCCGACGCGCTACAACATCGCCGAGGGCATGAAGCCCGAGGACCTGCTCAAGCAGATGGTGAAGAACGCCACCGAGAAGTACGCCAACCTGGACTCCCAGGCCGCCTCGGTGGGCCTGAAGAACGGGTACGAGGTGCTCATCGAGGCGAGCATCCTCCAGCGCGAGGGCAACAACCCGGCGGACTTCGCCAAGATGGCCAAGACCATCCAGAACCGGCTCGCCGCCGGCGGCGAGATCAACCACCGGCTCGGCATGGACACCACGCTCCAGTACTCGCTGAACCGCAAGGACCTCGACCGCAAGGACATGGACGACGCGTCCAACAAGTACAACACCTACATCAACCAGGGCCTGCCGCCCGGGCCGATCTCCAACCCCGGTGACGACGCGCTCAGCGCGGTGCTGCACCCGGCGGACGGGAAGTGGCTGTACTTCATCGCGATGTCCCCGACCGAGACCCGGTTCGCCGAGACGAGCAAGGAGCACTACGCCAACGTCAAGGAGTACTGCCAGTCGGCCGGGCAGGGCTTCGACGAGGCGCGGGGCCACTGCACCACCAAGAAGTAGCCACGGCCGGACGACGGTCCGGCAGTCCTCGGAGGGGCAGCGTTGACCAGCAAGCACCGGGCGGCCGTACTCGGCTCGCCGATCGCCCACTCGCTCTCGCCGGACCTGCACCGGGCAGCCTTCGCGGCGCTCGGGCTGGACGGCTGGCGCTACGACCGCTTCGAGGTGGACGAGGCCGGGCTGCCCGGGTTCGTCGCCGGCCTGGACGAGGCCGAGTGGGCCGGGCTGTCGCTCACCATGCCGCTGAAGCGGGCGGTCATCCCGCTGCTGGACGAGGTCAGCGCGACGGCCCGGGCGGTGGACGCGGTGAACACCGTGGTGTTCACCGCCGACGGCCGGCGCACCGGGGACAACACCGACGTCCCCGGGCTGGTCAACGCGCTGCGCGAGCGCGGGATCACCGAGGTGCCCGAGGCGGCCGTGCTGGGCGCCGGGGCCACCGCCTCCTCGGCACTGGCCGCGCTCGCCCAGGTCTGCACCGGCGAGGTGACGGTCTACGTGCGCAGCGCCGAGCGGGCCCGGGAGATGGCCGAGCTGGGCGAACGGCTGGGCGTGGCCGTCCGCACCGCCGACTGGGCGCGCGGGGCCGAGGCGCTGGCCCGGCCGCTGACCGTCTCCACCACGCCGGTCGGCGCGACCGACGTCTTCGCCGACGCGCTGCCCGCCGAGCCGGGCGCGCTGTTCGACGTGCTGTACCACCCCTGGCCGACGGCGCTCGCCGCCGCCTGTGCCGGGCGCGGAGCGACCGTCCTGGGCGGGCTGGACCTGCTGGTGCACCAGGCGGTGCTGCAGAGCGAGGCCTTCACCGGGCGGACGCCCGGGCCGCTGGCGGCGATGCGCGAGGCGGGGGAGAAGGCGCTCGCCGGGGGCTAGCCGGGGCCCGGGGGCGGGGCCTCCTTCCTGACAGAGTCGGGCCGGATCGTGGCCCGTAGCCGTCCGTTACGCGGACTGCGCCCCCAGGGGCGGCCGGGGCATGAAAGGATTCGGACAGAAGGCACGCCCGGGCGGGCCCCGGCGGTGCCGAGGCCCGGTCCGCTGATGAAGGAGCTCCGTTGGGTACGTTGCGCTGGCTGACGGCGGGGGAGTCGCACGGCCCCGCACTCGTCGCGACGCTGGAAGGCCTGCCCGCCGGTGTACCGGTCACCACCGACGTGGTGGCCGACGCGCTGGCGCGCCGCCGGCTCGGCTACGGCCGCGGTGCGCGGATGAAGTTCGAGCAGGACGAGGTGACGTTCCTCGGCGGCGTCCGGCACGGCCTCACCATGGGCAGCCCGGTCGCGATCATGGTCGGCAACACCGAGTGGCCGAAGTGGGAGCAGGTCATGTCGGCCGATCCGGTCGACCCCGAGGTGCTGGCGGGCCTGGGCCGCAACGAGGCGCTCACCCGCCCCCGGCCCGGCCACGCCGACCTGGCCGGCATGCAGAAGTACTCGATCGACGAGGCCCGGCCGATCCTGGAGCGCGCCAGCGCCCGCGAGACGGCCGCCCGGGTCGCGCTCGGAGCCGTCGCCCGCGCGTACCTCCGTGAGGTGGCCGGGATCGAGATCGTCAGCCACGTGGTCGAGCTGGCCGCCGCCAAGGCGCCCGCCGGCGTGCTGCCGCTGCCCTCGGACGAGGCCCGGCTGGACGAGGACCCGGTGCGCTGCCTGGACGCCGACGCCTCGAAGGCGATGGTCGCCGAGATCGACCAGGCCCACAAGGACGGTGACACCCTCGGCGGCGTGGTCGAGGTGCTGGCGTACGGGGTGCCGGTGGGCCTCGGCTCGCACGTGCACTGGGACCGCCGGCTGGACGCGCGGCTGGCCGCCGCGCTGATGGGCATCCAGGCGATCAAGGGCGTCGAGGTCGGTGACGGCTTCGAGCTGGCCCGGGTGCCCGGCTCCAAGGCGCACGACGAGATCGTGCCGACCCCCGAGGGCGTCAAGCGCACCTCCGGCCGCTCCGGCGGCACCGAGGGCGGCCTGACCACCGGCGAGGTGCTGCGGGTGCGCGCCGCGATGAAGCCGATCGCCACCGTGCCGCGGGCCCTGCAGACCCTGGACGTGCGCACCGGCGAGCCGGCCAAGGCGCACCACCAGCGCTCGGACGTCTGCGCGGTGCCGGCCGCCGGCATCGTCGCCGAGGCGATGGTCGCGCTGGTGCTGGCCGACGCGGTGAGCGAGAAGTTCGGCGGCGACAACGTCTCCGAGACCCGTCGCAACGTGCAGGGCTACCTCGACAACCTCATCATCCGATGACGAGCCCCGTCGTGGTGCTGGTCGGCCCGCCCGGCAGTGGCAAGTCCACTGTCGGGCGGGCCCTGGCCGAGCGCCTGGGCGTCGGCTTCCGGGACACCGACGCCGACATCGAGGCGACGGCCGGCAAGCCGATCCCGGAGATCTTCATCGACGAGGGCGAGCCGCACTTCCGCGAACTGGAGGCCCGCGCGGTGCGCGCGGCCGCCGAGGGACACGGCGGAGTGCTGGCACTCGGCGGCGGCGCGGTGATGGCCGAGGCCACCCGCGAGCTGCTGCGCGAGCTGCCGGTGATCTTCCTGGAGGTCCCGCTCGGCGACGCGGTCAAGCGGGTCGGCCTGGACGCCCCGCGACCGCTGCTGGCCGTCAATCCGCGGGCCCGCTGGCGCGAGCTGATGGAGGCCCGCCGCCCCCTCTACCTGGAGGTGGCCACCGCCGTGGTCGACACCGCCGACCGCACCCCCGAGCAGGTCGCGGACGCCGTACTGGAAGCACTGGAGTTGAAGACCCCCCATGACTGACACCACCGTCAGGATCCACGTCGGCGGCAGCGCCGGCCACGACCCGTACGAGGTGCTGATCGGGCACCAGCTGCTCGGCGAGCTGGCGCCGCTGATCGGCGCCCGGGCCAAGCGGGTCGCGATCATCCACCCGGAGGCGCTGTCCGCCACCGCCGACGCGATCCGCGAGGACCTGGTCGGCGAGGGCTACGAGGCCATCGCGCTCCAGGTGCCCAACGCCGAGGAGGCCAAGAGCGCCGAGGTCGCCGCCTACTGCTGGTCGGTGCTCGGACAGACCGGCTTCACCCGCAGCGACGTCATCGTCGGCCTCGGCGGCGGCGCCACCACCGACCTGGCCGGTTTCGTCGCCGCCACCTGGCTGCGCGGAGTGCGCTGGGTCTCCCTGCCCACCACGCTGCTCGGCATGGTCGACGCGGCGGTCGGCGGCAAGACCGGCATCAACATCGCCGAGGGCAAGAACATGGTCGGCGCCTTCCACCCGCCGGTGGGTGTGCTGGCCGACCTCGGCACCCTGGAGACCGTGCCCAAGCACGACTACGTCTCCGGCCTGGCCGAGGTCATCAAGTGCGGCTTCATCGCCGACCCGGCGATCCTCGACCTGATCGAGGCCGACCCGGAGGGCGCCAAGACACCGTCCGGCCCGAACACCGTCGAGCTGATCCGCCGGGCCATCCAGGTCAAGGCCGACGTCGTCTCCGGGGACCTCAAGGAATCCGGGCAGCGCGAGATCCTCAACTACGGCCACACCCTCGGCCACGCCATCGAGCGCAACGAGCGGTACAAGTGGCGGCACGGTGCCGCGATCTCCATCGGCATGCTGTTCGCCGCCGAACTCGGCCGCCTGGCCGGGCGGTTGGACGACGCGACGGCCGACCGGCACCGCACCGTGCTGGCCTCGGTCGGCCTGCCGCTGAGCTACCGGGCGGACGCCTGGCCGAAGCTGCTGGACGCGATGAAGATCGACAAGAAGTCGCGCGGCGACCTGCTGCGCTTCATCGTGCTGGACGGCCCGGGCAAGACCTCGGTCCTGGAGGGCCCGGACCCGTCGCTGCTGGTCGCCGCGTACGCGGAGGTCTCGGCGTGACCAGGGTGATGGTGCTCAACGGCCCCAACCTGGGCCGGCTGGGCAGCCGCGAGCCGGACGTCTACGGCGCCACCTCGTACACCGGACTGGTCGAGCGCTGCACCGCGCTGGGCGCGGAGTTGGGCTTCGAGGTCGAGGTCCACGAGACCAACTCCGAGCAGCGGATGGTGGAGTGGCTGCACGAGGCGGCCGACGGGAAGGTGCCGGTGGTGATCAACCCCGGTGCGTTCACCCACTACTCGTACGCGATGCGGGACGCCGCCGCCCAGCGCACCGCGCCGCTGATCGAGGTGCACATCTCCAACCCGTACGCCCGGGAGACCTTCCGGCACAACTCCGTGATCGCCGCGGTCGCCTCCGGCACCATCGCCGGCTTCGGCCTCGGCTCCTACGAGCTGGCGCTGCGCGCGCTGGCCGAGCAGCTCACCACGCGCTGAGGGCCCGGGCGAGGGCCCGGCGGCGGACTGTGCC
>NZ_JBHUAF010000210.1:0-14445 GCF_042789895.1 Kitasatospora sp. NPDC056783 | reverse complement strand
GGTGCGGTCCCTGCCGCCGGGTGTTCGGGACGCACCCGGCGGCAGGGACCGTCCGTGCCGCTCACACCAGCAGGAGACCCCCGCACCGCTGGGCGCCGTCCTTCATCGCGATCAGGTTCGCCACGACGTAGGAGATGTTGTTCCGGGAGTGCCACTCGGTCGGGAAGTAGGTGACCAGCCGGGAACTCTGGAACCGGGCCCGGATCTCCGGGACGAAGGCCCGGTACTGGTCGTCGGTGTAGTACCAGAAGGAGTTCTCGTTGTAGAAGGCGACATGGGTCGGGTCCTGGTACGCGCCCCGGCCGTCGGAGCTCGGCGTCATGGTCAGGAGCATCCCGCCCGGGGCCAGCAGCCGGTACAGCTCGTTGATCAGCGGGACCTTCTCGGGCACGTGCTCCAGGAAGTCCACGGCGCGCAGCACACCGACCGAGTCGTCCGGGAGGTCCAGGCGCCCCGGCAGGGTCGCGACGAGGTCGACCCCCTCCCCGGGGTACCGGTCCACCCCCAGGTAGCCGGGTGGCTTGCGGTGCGCCGCGCCGAGGTCCACGGCCAGCAGGCCGCGTCGCTTCGCCCAGGCCAGCGCGTTGGCCTCGATGTACTTGTCGTACAGCGCCACGGTCTCCCGCTGGATGTGCGCGTTCACCTCCGCGTTCCGCTGGGTGTTGCCCGGGTGCATCCGCTGGAGGTACAGGCAGCGCGGGATGTGGTGGAAGTCCCCGGCCTGGAAGAGACGGCACATCAGGTCCTGGTCGTCGAGCACGGTGCGGGTGGCGTCGTACCCGCCCACCCGCTCGTAGACCTCCCGGCGGAACGCCCGCACGTGGTTGGGCGCGTACCAGATGTACGACACGTTGTGCGGGGTCGGCGCCATCGCGAGCGACTGGAGCAGCCGTCGGCCGTCGACCTCCGTCTCCTCGTACCGCCAGCCGTGCTCCTCGTTGAAGCGCGAGTCGTCCCGGCCGCCGTCCTCGGTGATCTGGGCGGTGTGGCTGTACACGAGCACGGCTTCGGGGTGGTCGTCGAAGGCCTCCGCCAGCCGCGCCAGACAGTCGGGTGCCAGCAGGTCGTCGTGGTCGAGCTCGACGAGGATCTCGCCCCTCGCCAGCTCGCAGGCCCGGCGCTTCGCCGCCCCGACGCCGCTGATCCCGTCGTTGACCTCCACCCTGACGCGGTCGTCGGGCCGCTCGGGCCGCCAGCGCGCGCCGCCGTTGAGCACCACGACCCACTCCCAGTCCGAGCGGCTCTGCGCGGTGAGCGTGGCGAGGCACTCGTCGAGGAAACGCGGGTGGTGGCTCGGCGTGAAGACGGAGAACTTCGGTGTGGCGAGCGATGTCATCGGTGGGCACCTGCCTGGGAGGCTGTCGGTTCGGGGGTCGGACCCGTGCGCACGGAATCCCGGAACTCCTCCGGGACGAGTTGCCGTAGCGACGGGTCGGTCCGGACGGCGGTCCGGAAGGATTCCTCGGCCTCACCGCGGTGTCCCTGCCTGGCCAGGCCGTAGCCGAGGTGCAGGTGCGCGGTGGCGGCCTTCGGATCGGCGCTGACGATCCTCCGCAGGATCGAGACGGCCTGGTCGGTGTCGCCCGGCCCGAGCAGGATCGCCTTGTTGAAGAGCGCCGGTTGGTAGTCGGGATCGGTCCTCAGCGCGCTGTCGTAGGCGGCGAGGGCCTCGGCGGAACGGTTGTTCTGCTGGGCGATGACACCGAGGTCGTACCAGGCCAGTTTGTTGCCGGGCTCCAGCTCCAGGACTTGGCGGAAGATGCTCTCCGCCAGGTCGTAGTGCTTCAACTCGCCTTGTTTGATGCCTTCTTGGAGCAGGACCTCGCCGGGTGGGGGTGCGGCGGGCGAGGTCGACGCCGGGCCCTTGGCCGGCGGGGCGGTGCTCGTGGAGCCGGTCGCGGACAGGTGGAGCCAGCCGCCCACCGCCGCGGCGGCCACGGTGACGACGAGGCCCTTCCACAACGATCTTCGTTTCACAGGATCTCCACCTCGTCGGTCCGATGATGCCGCTCACCCGGCCCGCGGGAAGCGGAGCCGGGTGAGCAGCATTCTCAGGAGAGGAGCGCGACTCGGGACGCTAGGGCGCGCACACCGCGTACGAGGTGACCTGAGTGGCGGGCAGCGCAAGGGTGTTGACCTGCCATCCGGTGGCCGGCGATGTCGCCGAGCCCCCGACCGGGACACTGGAGGCGATGTCGGCGGAGAGCCCCTGGAAGCCACCACCGATGGCATGCGTCCCGGTGGGGCAGGTGGCGGTGGCGGTACCGATACCGGTCGCCGTGATGATCACACTCTCCGCTCCGGCGGCGGGTCCCTGGAAGCCCTGCGGACCCTGGGCGCCTTGGGTGCCGGTCGTGCCTTGGGCTCCCTGCGGGCCGGTGGCGCCTTGGAAGCCCTGCGCCCCTTGGAAACCCTGCGGCCCCTCCGCGCCCGTCGCGCCTTGGGTACCTGTTGCGCCTTGGGCGCCGGTGGCACCTTGGGCGCCTGTGGTTCCGGTGGTGCCCTGGAAGCCCTGTGGCCCTTGTACGCCGGCCACGCCCTGCGTTCCTTGGGTGCCGGTGGCGCCTTGAGAGCCGGTCGTACCTTGGGCGCCGGTGGCACCTTGGGCTCCCGGGACACCTTGGAAGCCTTGCGCGCCTTGGGTACCTGTTGCGCCTTGGGCGCCCGTGGTTCCGGGATCGCCTTGGAAGCCCTGTGTTCCTTGTACGCCGGTGGCGCCTTGGGTGCCTGTTGGGCCTTGGGTGCCGGTGGCGCCTTGAGAGCCGGTTGCACCTTGGGTGCCGGTGGCGCCCTGGGCCCCTGGGGTGCCTTGGAAGCCTTGCGTGCCTTGGGTGCCGCTTGGGCCTTGGGTGCCGGTGGCACCCTGCGCGCCGGTCGCGCCCTGGGCGCCGGTGGTCCCGGTGGTGCCCTGGAAGCCCTGTGGTCCTTGTACGCCGGCGACGCCCTGCGTTCCTTGGGCGCCGGTGGTCCCCTGTGTCCCCTGGGCGCCGGTCGCGCCTTGGCTTCCCTGCGTTCCCTGCGTTCCCTGGGCCCCTTGGCTGCCCTGCGGCCCCTGGGGTCCCTGCGACCCGTGCTCCCCGTGGTGGTCTCCGAAGGTTTCCCAGTATCCCCAGATCCCCCAGTCCCCCCAGTCCCAGAGACCGCCGGTGAAGTCCCTCATCAAGCCCGGGCGATGGCCCAGGTCGGAGCTCATGGCGCCGTTCGGTCCCGGAATGTTCGCGAAGTCCGTGCTGACGGAGCGTGTGACCGCGCTGGCCAGGGCCTCCGTGGTCGATGCCAGGTTGACGGCCGCGGTCAGTGCGGCCGCCGTCGACAGCATGGCGATGGATCTGACACGGGATCTTCGAAGTGACTTCTTCGTCATGGATGGGTCTTCCTGAGAGGTGACGCATGGACACAGCCGCGCAGAGGGATCTGCGGGCATCCGCAGGTGCGCCTCGACGGTCATCGGTGGGACCAGTATGTTTTCGGCGCCGTCCGCTCTCAGGTTCCGTTCCGTCCTTTGCCCGCTGAATGTCACCCACCCGAGTTCGGGCCCTCGGAAGACCGCATCCGAGGGCCCGTCGCCTCGTCAGAGGACTCCGTGGCTCAGCGGTAGATCGCCACCCGGGGCTCGATGGTCCCCTGGAGCGGAGCCTTGCCGACGACGGTGAGCCGGTACTGCTCGGTGAGGGTGCCGTGGCCGTGCAGCACCAGCTGGGACGGGTCGAGCAGGGTGTACAGGGTGCCGGTCTGGCTGGCGAGTGCGGTGGTGCGCCAGTGGCCGTCGTGCCCCAGGACTTCGAGCCGGATGCTCGCGGGGTCGAGGAAGGGGCCGTTGGCGGGGGATTCCACGAGGATCTGTGGGGCGACCGTCCGGTCCCTCGCGGAGTCGTTGCGGTATGTGACGGTGATCGCCCGCTGCGCGTGGTCGGACGGCAGCGGGCTGCGGGGGAGCTCCACGAAGCGGGAGATCAGCTCGTTGGGCGGGGCCGCGACGGCGGGGGTGGCCAGTGCGGCGGTCGGCAGCGCGGCGATGGCGGCGGCCAGTGCCAGGCTCCTGCGGGGGATCTTCCGGGTGCGCATGGCGCCTCCCTTGGTCGACGGCCGGTTCGCGGAGTGCGCCGGTGGTTCCGGCGGCAGGTCCGCAAGACACCACCCTGCCCCCTCACCCGGAAAGCCGCATGCCGCGAGCCCGCGCCGGACCCTCGAACGACGCCGGGACAGGCCCGGTTCCGGCCCGGAACCGGCCCCGGGCCGGTGTTCCCGCTGGGCCGAACGTGCGACGGCCGCGGCCACCACGCCGGTGCGCCACCCCCACCGGGAGCGGGGACCGTACCTTGGGCCGCAGCCTCCGCCCGGCGGCCTCGCGCCGCCGCGGAGCACCCGGAACGCCGGAGGAACGTCGTGAGGTGGGGAGGGACGGCTTGCTGGCGCGTTTCGTGGAGTCGAGGCAGCGGCTGCCGATCCTGATCCGGTACGGTCACCGTTCCTGGCTGGTGCCGGTGGCGGTGCTCGCGCTGGTGGTGGGCGTGGACGCGGCCACACCGCCCTCGTTCGTGTCCGTCAGCTGGCTGGTGATGGTGCCCGTGGTGGCCGCCGCGCTCTGCGGGCCGGCGACCACCGCGCTGTTCTCCCTGGTCACGGTCGCGGCCTTCCCGGCCCTGGACAGCGTCTGGGGCAAGTCCCAGGGGCTGGAGGACTTCCTGCTGGTGGCCGCCGGGGCGCTCCTCTCGGTGCCGCTCAGTGTCTTCCGGGCTCGGGCCGCGGCCTATGTGCGTCACCTCCAGGGCACCGCCGAGACCACCCGGCAGGTGGTGCTGCGCACGGTGCCGCCGGGGTGGGGCGGGGTGGACTCGGCGGCGCGCTACCTGGCCGCGGACGTCGAGGCCCGGGTGGGCGGCGACTTCTACGACGTGCTGGCCACCCCGTTCGGGGCGAGGGTCATCCTCGGCGACGTCCAGGGCAAGGGGCTGCCGGCCGTCTCCACCGCGGCGGCGCTGGTCGGCTGCTTCCGGGAGGTGGCCTTCCACGAGGGGGACCTGGCCACCGTCGCGTCCTGGATGGAGGAGCGGGCGCACCGGCAGAACGTGCTGGCGGAGCGGCTGGGGGACCGCGAGGAGCGGTTCGCCACGGCGGTGGTCATCTGGTTCCCGCTCGACGCCCCGGGGGAGATCGAGGTGGTCAACTTCGGCCACGACAGCCCCTACGTCCTCGGCCCCTCGGGCTTGCGGCAGCTGCCGCCGGGCGACGGCGCCCCGATCGGGCTGGCCCAGTTGTGCGGTGGGCTGCCGGAGGTCCAGCGGCTGCGGCTGGGCGTGGACGAGACGCTGCTGATCGTCACGGACGGGGTGTCCGAGGCCCGCGACCGGATGGGGACCTTCTTCCCCCTGCGCACCCACCTGGAGCGGCTGGCCGCGGCGCCCGGCGAGGTCGACCCGGGGTTCCTGGTCGACGAGGTGGCCGCCGCGGTCGTCCGGCACACCGGCGGCCGGCTGACCGACGACACCGCGTTGCTCGCGGTGCGGCAGATCGCCGGCGCGCCCGACGCCAGCTGGTGAGCCGGCCTGCCGGGTGCTCCGTCAGCTTCCGCCCATCAGGCGGTACATGCCGATCGAGTCGTGGGTGGCGGTGTCCGCGAAGCCGAACTTCTCGTAGAGGAAGCGCGCCGGGCCGTCCGCGATCAGTGAGACGTAGGCGGTGGCCGGTGCCCGGCGCTCCAGTTCCTCGGTGAGCGCGGCCATGATCCGCCGGCCGAGGCCGCGCCCCTGGTGGGCGGGGTGGACGCAGATGTCGGTGATCTGGAAGGCGGTGCCGCCGTCGCCGATGATCCGTCCCATGCCGATCGGCTCGCCCCGGTGGTGGAGGACCACGCCGTACCAGGTGTTGGGGAGGGCGACCGCGACGGCCTCGGGTGCCTTGTCGGAGAGGCCGGCGTCGGTGCGCAGCCGGCGGAAGACCTCGACGGTGGGCACGCCGGGGCGGATCTCGTAAGGGTCACTCATCATATTCATGCCTTACATGCTACCGGTAGGCGATCACGCCGGGCTCCGGCCGCCCGAGTGAACGCGCGGCACGACATGCCGGACCGGGCGGGGGGTCGCGGGGGCGGCGGCGATGATCGCCGGGTTCCCGGACCCCACCCCGTCGGAGGCGGACATGCGGATTCTTCTCCTCGCCAGCGCGTTCAACAGCCTCAGCCAGCGGCTGCACGCCGAACTGCGCGACCGGCGCCACATCGTCGACGTCCAACTCGCCGGTGACGACGACGAGTTGCGCGAGACGGTGGGGCGCCTGCGGCCCGACCTGCTGCTCGCCCCGATGCTGCGCACGGCCGTCCCGCAGGACGTCTGGTCCCGGCTCACCTGTCTGATCGTCCACCCCGGACCACCGGGCGACCGGGGCCCGTCCTCCCTGGACCGGGCGATCCAGGAGGGGCGCACCGAGTGGGGCGTCACGGTGCTCCAGGCCGAGGCGGAGATGGACGCCGGTCCGGTCTGGGCCTGGGCGCCCTGCCGGCTGCCCGCGTACGGCAAGAGCGACCTGTACCGCAACGAGGTCGCCGACGCGGCGGTGACGGCCGCGCTGCTCGCCGTGGAGCGCTTCGCCTCGCCCGGGTACGTGCCGCAGCGCCAGTCCGGCCCCGGCTGGCACGGAACGGTCCGCACCCGGCCGCCGCTGCGTCGGGAGAGCCGTCGGATCGACTGGGCGGCCCACGCCACCGAGGAGGTGCTGCGCCGGCTCCGCGCGGCGGACTCCCGGCCCGGGGTGCCCGACGAGCTGTGCGGCGGCGAGTGGTTCCTGCACGGCGGGCACCGCGAGCCGCTGCTGCGCGGCCGCCCCGGCGAGCTGCTGGCCACCCGGGCGGGCGCCGTGTGCCGGGCGACCTCCGACGGCGCGGTGTGGATCCCCGAGCTGAGCCGCCGCGCCCCCGGCGGCCGTACGGGCGTCAAGCTCCCGGCGGTGTCGGCGCTCGGGGACCTGCTGCCGCCGCTGCCGGAGGCGCCGGCGCCGCTGATGCAGGACGAGGCGGACGACCGGATCTGGTCGGACATCCGCTACCGGGAGGAGGGCGCGGTGGGCTTCCTGCGCTTCTCGTTCCCGGGCGGCGCGATGTCCACCGAGCACTGCCGCCGGCTGCTGGCCGCGTACCGCATCGCCCTCGCCCGTCCGACCTCGGTGCTGGTGCTCGGCGGCGGCCGGGACTTCTTCTCCAACGGCATCCACCTCAACGTGATCGAGGCCGCGCCGGACCCGGCCGTCGAGTCCTGGGACAACATCACCGCGATGGACGAACTGGTCGACGCGGTGCTCACCACCACGGACCGGCTGGTGGTCTCCGCGATCGGCGGCAACGCGGCGGCGGGCGGCGTGATGCTGGCGCTGGCGGCGGACGAGGTGTGGTGCCGTGCCGGTTCGGTCCTCAACCCGCACTACCGGCTGATGGGGCTGTACGGCTCGGAGTACTGGACGTACACCCTGCCGCGCCGGGTCGGCGCGGCGGCGGCCGAGCGGCTGACCCGCCAGGCGCTCCCGGTCTCGGCGGCCACCGCCGAGCGGATCGGCCTGGTCGACCGGGTGCTCGACCACGGGCCGGACGCGTTCGGGCCGGGCGCGGCCCACCTGGCCGGGCTGCTGGCCGCCTCGCCCACCACCCAGCAGCGGATCGCGGCGAAGAAGGCCGCGCGCGAGGCCGACGAGCGGACGAAGCCGCTCGACGCCTACCGGGAGGAGGAGCTCGCGGTGATGCACCGGCAGTTCTTCACACCCGAATCGCCGTACCACGTGCTGCGATCCGCGTTCGTCCACAAGCGGCCGGTGAGGACGGGGCCGAGCGCCCGGGTGTGACCCGAACGGCCGCGCCGGGCTTGCCCGCCCGGGCCCGGGTTCCCGCCGGGCGGACCGGCGCGAGGCGCGGAGCGTTGCTATGACTGGGCTTCGAGCCATACCGTCCGGCTCCCATCCCCGAGGAGGCATCCTCATGGGTGCTGCAACACCTGCCACAGCCGAAACGGCCGAAACTGCCGGAGGAGCCGCGACCACCGACACCGACGTGGTGCACATCCTCTGGATCAACGCCGGCCTCAGCTGCGACGGCGACTCCGTCTCGCTGACCGCCGCGATGCAGCCGAGCATCGAGGAGATCGTCACCGGTGCCCTGCCCGGCCTGCCGAAGGTCGCGGTGCACTGGCCGCTGATCGACTTCGAGTGCGGCCCGGTCCAGGGCGCGGACAACTTCGTCGAGTGGTTCTTCAGAGCCGACCGCGGCGAGATCGAGCCGTTCGTGCTGGTCGTCGAGGGGTCCATCCCCAACGAGAAGATCAAGAAGGAGGGTTACTGGTGCGGTTTCGGCGACGATCCCGCCACCGGCCAGCCGATCACCACCAGTGAGTGGCTGGACCGGCTCGCCCCCAAGGCGACCGCCGTGGTGGCGATCGGCACCTGCGCCACGTACGGCGGCATCCACGCGATGGCCGGCAACCCGACCGGTGCGATGGGCGTGCCCGACTACCTGGGCTGGGACTGGACCTCGAAGGCCGGGCTGCCGATCGTCTGCGTCCCGGGCTGCCCGATCCAGCCCGACAACTTCGCCGAGACGCTCACCTACCTGCTGTACCAGCTGGCCGGCTCCGCGCCGATGATCCCGCTCGACGACAAGCTGCGGCCCGCCTGGCTGTTCGGCGCCACCGTGCACGAGGGCTGCGACCGCGGCGGCTACTACGAGCAGGGGCAGTTCGCCACCGACTACGGCACGCCCGAGTGCCTGGTGCGGCTCGGCTGCTGGGGCCCGGTCGTCAAGTGCAACGTCACCAAGCGCGGCTGGACCAACGGCATCGGCGGCTGTCCGAACGTGGGAGGCATCTGCATCGCGTGCACCATGCCGGGCTTCCCGGACAAGTTCATGCCCTTCATGGACCCGCCGCCCGGCTCGCGCGTCTCGTCCAACGCCAGCAACGCGTACGGCACGCTGATCCGCCGGCTGCGCGCGATCACGCTGAACACCCTGGACAAGGAACCGAAGTGGCGCCACGCCGGCGACCACCTGACCACGGGCTACCGGCCGCCCTGGTGACGCCGGAGGGCCGCACACCGCCCGGTGTGCGGCCCGTCGCCGCCGCTCCCGCCCCCGCCCCCGATCAGAGAAGGACACGACAGACACGATGGCAACACCGATCAAGAGGGCGGCCGGCGACGGCAGCGGCCTGACCGAGATGTCCTGGGACCCGATCACCCGGATCGTGGGCAGCCTGGGCATCCACACGAAGATCGACTTCAAGCAGAAGAAGGTCGCGGAGTGCTACAGCACCTCCTCGGTCTTCCGCGGCTACAGCGTCTTCATGCGCGGCAAGGACCCGCGCGACGCCCACTTCATCACCAGCCGGATCTGCGGGATCTGCGGCGACAACCACGCCACCTGCTCCGTCTACACCCAGAACATGGCGTACGGGGTGAAGCCGCCGCACCTGGGGGAGTGGATCATCAACCTCGGCGAGGCCGCCGAGTACATGTTCGACCACAACATCTTCCAGGAGAACCTGGTCGGGGTCGACTACTGCGAGAAGATGGTCCGCGAGACCAACCCCGGCGTGCTGGAGCTGGCCGAGCGCACCGAGGCCCCGCACGCGGGGGACCACGGGTACAAGACGATCGCCGACATCATGCGCTCGCTCAACCCGATCGAGGGCGAGTTCTACCGCGAGGCGCTCCAGGTCAGCCGGTACACCCGGGAGATGTTCTGCCTGATGGAGGGCCGCCACGTGCACCCCTCCACGCTCTACCCGGGCGGCGTCGGCACCGTCGCCACCGTGCAGCTGTTCACCGACTACCTGACCCGGCTGATGCGCTACGTCGAGTTCATGAAGAAGGTCGTGCCGCTGCACGACGACCTCTTCGACTTCTTCTACCAGGCCCTGCCCGGCTACGAGGAGGTCGGCCGCCGGCGGGTGCTGCTCGGCTGCTGGGGCAGCCTCAACGACCCGGAGCACTGCGACTTCACCTACCGCAACATGACGGACTGGGGCCGGCGGATGTTCGTCACCCCCGGCGTCGTGGTGGACGGCAAGCTCGTCACCAACGACCTCACGCAGATCAACCTCGGCATCCGCATCCTGCTCGGCAGCTCCTACTACGAGGACTGGCAGGGCAAGGAACTGTTCGTCACCCACGACCCGCTGGGCAACCCGGTCGACCCCCGGCACCCGTGGAACCAGCACACCATCCCGGCCCCGCAGAAGCGGAACTTCGACGACAAGTACAGCTGGGTGATGTCCCCGCGCTGGTTCGACGGCAAGGACCACCTCGCCCTCGACACCGGCGGCGGCCCGATCGCCCGCCTCTGGTCCACCGCCCTGTCCGGGCTGGTCGACATCGGCTACGTCAAGGCCACCGGCCACAGCGTCGTGATCAACCTGCCCCGCTCGATGACCAAGCCCGAGGTCACCTTCGAGTGGAAGATCCCGCGGTGGAGCAACGCCATCGAGCGCAACCGCGCTCGCACCTACTTCCAGGCGTACGCGGCCGCCGCCGCCCTGCACTTCACCGAGAAGGCGCTCGAAGAGGTCCGCGCCGGGCGCAGCCAGACCTGGGAGCGCTTCGAGGTGCCGGACGAGTCGATCGGCTGCGGCTTCACCGAGGCCGTGCGCGGCGTGCTCTCGCACCACATGGTGATCCGCGACGGGAAGATCGCCAACTACCACCCGTACCCGCCCACTCCGTGGAACGCCAGCGTCCGGGACAGCTACGGCACGCCCGGCCCGTACGAGGACGCGGTGCAGAACACGCCCATCTTCGAGGAGAACCCCCCGGAGCGCTTCAAGGGCATCGACATCATGCGCGCGGTGCGCAGCTTCGACCCCTGTCTGCCCTGCGGCGTGCACATGTACGTCGGCGGCGGGCGCACCGTGCAGACCATGCACGTGCCCACCGGCCTGAGCGGGCTCACCGCATGACGGCCGAGCGGACCGGGCAGCGGATCCAGCAGGCCCTGGACGCGCTGGCCGACAGCGGCGCCGACGCCGAGCGGGCCGGCGAGCAACTCGTCCGGGAGATCATCGGGTTCCACGGCCAGGGCCTGGCCCGGCTGGTCCCGGCGCTGCCCCCGCCCGCCCTGGAACGGATGCTGGACGACCCGGCGGTGGCCGGGCTGCTGCTCCTGCACGACCTGCACCCCGAGGACCTCGCCGCCCGGATCGACCGGGCGCTCGCCGCCCTGCCCGAACGGGTCGAGGCGGCCGGCTTCGACCCGGACACCGGCACCCTGCGGCTGCGCCGGACGGCCACCGGCTGCGGCTGCGGCGAACGGGAGGTGGAGGCCGCCCTCGCCTGCCACGCCCCCGAGGTGACGGCCGTGGAACTGGAACGCGCCCCGCAGCTGCTCCAGATCGGCACCCGCCCGCCGCAGGCCGCGGAGGCGCGATGAACACCCGCCGGATCTCCCGCGACGGGACCGCCCTGCTGCACCGGCTGCGCGAACCGGCCCCGCCGCGCCCCGAACAGTGCGCGCTCTGCGGCCGGGACCTGCCCGAAGGCCACCGCCACCTGGTGGACGTCGAGGAGCGCGCCCTGGCCTGCGCGTGCACCGCCTGCGGCCTGCTGTTCCGGCAGCCGGGCGCGGCCGGCGGCCGCTACCGCACCGTGCCGGACCGCTACCTCGCCGACCCGGCGGGCGAGTTGGACCAGCGGGCCTGGTCGGCGCTGGGCATCCCGGTCGGCACCGCCTTCCTGTTCCGCAACACCGTGCTGGACCAGCTGCTCGCCTTCTACCCCGGCCCGGCCGGCGCCACCGAGAGCGAACTGGACGAGGAGGCCTGGCGGCGCGCCCTCGGCGCCAGCCGGCTGGCCGCCGCCCTGGAGCCGGACGTGGAGGCGCTGCTGCTGCGCCGCACCGAGGAGCGGGTCGCGTGCTACCTGGTGCCGATCGACGTCTGCTACGAGCTGGTCGGCCGGCTGCGGCGCCGCTGGCACGGCTTCGACGGCGGCGCCGAGGCCCGGGCCGAACTCGACGCGTTCTTCGCCCGGTTGGCCGCCAAGGCCCGCCCGCTGCCCGCGGCGGTGACGGCGTGACGGCCCTCGGCTTCGCCTGCGTGGGCGTGCGCTCCGACCCGTACGCGGCCGGGCCGACCCTGGTGTTCCGGCTGCGGATCACGGCCGCGGCCGACACCCGGGTGCACGCCCTCGCCCTCCAGTGTCAGCTGCGGATCGAACCGGCCCGCCGGCCGTACGCGGACGCCGAGGGCGAGCGGCTGACCGACCTGTTCGGCGGGCGGGAGCGCTGGGCGACCACGCTCAACCCGGTCCAGTTCGCCACCGTGCCGCTGCTGGTGCCCGGCTTCACGGGCGGCACCGAGATCGACCTCGCGGTGCCCTGCACCTACGACCAGGACATCGCCTCGGCCCGCTACTTCCGGGCGCTGGACGGCGGCGAGGTGCCGCTCCTGCTGCTCTTCTCCGGCACCGCCTTCGCCGGCCCGGCCGGCTTCCAGGTCAGCCCGGTGCCCTGGGACCGCGAGGCCCGGGTGCGGATGCCGGTCCGGGTCTGGCGGGAGGCGATCGACCGGCACTTCCCGGACAGCGGCTGGCTGCGGCTGCCGGATCAGGTGATGGACGAACTGCTGGCCTACCGCTCCCGGCGGGCCCTGCCCTCCTGGGAGGCGACGGTGCGCGAGCTGCTCGCGGCGGCGGCGATCGGGGAGGGGGCCCGGTGAGCGTCTTCCCCGAAGGGATCGAGCGCGGCTTCGCGGCCGCCCGGCAGATCGCCGACGCGGTGCTGCTGGAGGGCTACGTCCTCTATCCGTACCGGGCCTCGGCGGCGAAGAACCGGCTGCGCTGGCAGTTCGGCGTCCTGGTGCCGCCCGCCTACACCGCGATGGGCGGCGAGCACTCCCACCAGCGCACCGAGTGCCTGACGGAGGCGCGCGACGGCGACGTGCTGGCGGTCGAACTGCGCTTCCTGCGGGTGCGGCGGCGGACCGTGGAACGGGCCGTTCCCGCCGGCTTCGAGTCGGTGGAGCGGCTGGAGCTGGCCGACCGGGACCTCGTCGAGTGGGACGAGGGAGCCGAGGAGCGGATCGAACTCCTGCTGCCCGTAGATGAGTTGACCGGCGCCGGGCTGCAACGCACGTTCCGGCTGCCAGGTGTCGGGGAGACCGGGCTGGTGCACGAGCGCGGCGCGGTCGTCGGCCGGGTGATACGGCGCCGCGAACAGGTCGACGGCCTGGTGCGGCTGCGCGTCGAGGAACTGCCCGGCCCGTACCGGGCGCAGCGGCTGACCGTCGAGGTGGAGAACACCTCCGGCTGGGAGCCGCCCCGGCAGGCCACCCGCGAACAGGCGCTGCCGCGCTCGCTGGTCTCCGCCCACCTGCTGCTCGGACTGGAGCACGGCCGCTTCCTGTCCGTCACCGACCCGCCCGAGTGGGCCCGCCCGGCCGTCGAACGGTGCCGCAACGACCGCACCTGGCCGGTGCTGGCCGGCCCGGAGGGCGAGCGCCGGGTGGTGCTCTCCTCGCCGATCATCCTGGAGGACCACCCGCGGATCGCCCCGGAGAGCCTCGGCACCCTGTACGACGCCACCGAGATCGACGAGATCCTGGCCCTGCGGACGGCGGCCCTGACCGAGGAGGAGAAGCGCGAGGCCCGGGGCACCGACGAGCGGGCCGGCGCCGTCGTCGACCTCGCCGAGTCGATGCCGCCCGAGGTGCTGGAACGGCTGCACGGGGCGATCCGCGGACTGCGCGAGGTCACCGGAGGCTCCGGCGACCCGGCCGGACAGCCCTGGTGGGACCCGGGCAACGACCCGGACGTCGACCCGGAACGCGACCGGGTCCTGGTCGACGGACGGCAGGTCGGCGCCGGCAGCCGGGTGCTGCTGCGGCCCGGACGGCGGCGCACCGACGCCCAGGACCTCTTCCTGGACGGGCGCACCGGCGTCGTCGAGGCGGTGCTGCACGACCTCGACGGCTCGGTGCACCTGGCCGTCACGGTGGAGGACGACCCGGGCGCCGACCTGTGGCGCGCCCAGGGCCGCTTCCGCTACTTCCAGCCCGACGAGGTCACCCCCCTGGAGGGGCCGTGACGGTCCTGGTCGCCGGCGTCGGCAACATCTTCCTCGGCGACGACGGCTTCGGCGTCGAGACGGTCCGCCGGCTCTCCGCCCACCCGCTGCCGGCGGGCGTCGAGGTGGTCGACGTCGGCGTGCGCGGAGTGGACCTGGCGTACCGGCTGCTCGACGGCCACCGCACCGCCGTCCTGGTGGACGCCACCTGCCGGGGCGGCCCGCCCGGCACCGTCTACCTGATCGAGGCGGACCCCGGGCAGCCGTCGGAGGCACCCGTCCTGGACGGACACCGGATGGGGCCGGACGCGGTACTGGCACTGCTCGCCACACTCGCCGCCGGCACCGGCGGCCGGCCGCCCGGGCGGGTGCTGGGGGTCGGCTGCGAGCCGGCCTCGCTGGAGGAGGGCAGCGGG
>NZ_JBHUAF010000209.1:0-14580 GCF_042789895.1 Kitasatospora sp. NPDC056783 | reverse complement strand
CGCATGCGCCCCGCCTTCGCCCCGTCGAGCCGACGGGCTCGACGGGGCGAAGCGACAGGCTCGACGGGGCGAGGCGACGGGCTCGACGGGGCGAAGCGACGGAAGGGCTCAGCCTCGGAGCGGCACCGGGTTCTCCGGGCTGTCCAGCCAGACGGACTGTGCGCCGTCCGGGGTGACGGTCACGCCGAACCGGCGGAGGTCCGGCCTGCCCTCCTCCAGCCACCACAGGCGGGCGCCGACGACCTCGTCCCACAGCCGGCGAGCTCCGGACTGGTGAACGGCATCCCCGGCATCCCACCCGGCGTAGCGGACGGACGCCCAGGAGCCCGCGCCGTCCGAGAGCCGCATGCGGAAGGTGGCGCCGGGGTCGGCCTCGTCCCAGACGTGTTCGTACCGGATGCCCGGCACCCGCAGGCCGATGGCGAAGGCAGCGTTCACGTCCTCCAGCGCCAACTCCGGGTCCATCGCCGAGGAGCCCCGGTCGTCCGGCACGCCGGCCGGTTCGCCCACGGAGTGCGGGCGTTGTGCCCGCATCCACATGAACGAGACGTCATCGACGAAGCGGCCGTGAGTCGGCTCGCCCGGTCCGCCGACCTCCAGCCGGAGCAACCCGGCGTTGGCGTACGGAGTGCCCCAGGGGGTCACGATGATGCCGCCGGGGCGGGTCTGCTCGATCCACGCGAGTGGCACCCGCCGAACGGCCGCAGTGGAGTGGATCCGGTCGTAGGGGCCACCGGCCGGGTGGCCGAGAAGGCCGTCGCCGACGACCCGGCCGGGCTTCGACCCGATCCCCGCCAGTCGCTCCCCGGCCGCGGCGGCCACCGCCGGATCGACCTCGACCGTCGTCACGGCCTCGTCGCCAAGCCGGTTGCACAGCAGGGCGCTTGTCCAGCCCGTTCCCGTGCCGATGTCGAGCACCGTGTTCCCGTCCGTCACGTCCAGGTGGCCGAGCATCGACGCGACCAGGGACGGCACGGAGGCCGACGACGTGGCGATGCCGGGCCCGTCCTCGTCGCCGTCGTCGACCTGCGTGACGACCACGCCGTCGGCGTTCACCAGCACCCACCAAGCGTCCGGCTCTTCGGCCTTGGTGATCCGCCGACAGCCGGCCGGGGCATCCTCGTCCGGGGTCCACACGGTGTCCGGAACGAAGGCGGAGCGCGGGGCGCGCTCGAACGCGCCCCGCCACTCCTCGCCCAGCGCGCCGGCCTCGGTGAGACCTGCGAGCAACTGCGCGTACTGGTCCATCAGTTCGGGCTCACTTCTTCTTCGGCGGGTTGGTGACGGGCTTGGTCCACTGGCCGTCACCAACTGGACTTACTGTGGCGGTCGTTGGGCGTGGAACAGGAACACCTTCGCCCCCTCGAGCCGACGGGCTCGACGGGGCGAAGCAGCGGCAGGACTCAGCCTCCAAGCGACACCGGGTTCTCCGGGCTGTCCAGCCACACGGTGTGGCCCTCGGGCCCGACCGTCAGTCCGAATCTCGCGAAGCCGGGGCGGCCCCGGTCGTTCCACCAGTGCCAGGCGGCCTCCACCTCGTCCCAGAGGTTCCGGGGGCCGGACTGGTAGACCTCGTATTCCGTGCGACTGTGCTCGTAGTCGGCGGACGCCCACGACCGGGTGTCCCGGCTGTAGAGCCACAGCGTGTACGCGCCGTCGTCGTAGCGCTCCGCCCGCCAGAACGCCCCGGGGACGGCCACTCCGATGAGGAACTGCTCGAACCAGCCTCCGGTGTCCGGCGGGGCCAGCGCAGTGGTGCTTCTCACCCCGTCCGCGGGCCACTCCCGGCCGCGCAGGTAGTCCTCGAAGGGCGGCCGGTCGGTGCGCTGCTGGCGCAGTCGCATGAACGCCGAACTCCGGGTGAACCTGCCGCTCGCACTGGTCCCGTCGTCGTTCACGGTCAGCCGGACGATCTGCTCGCCGCCGTACTCGGTGCCGAAGGGCGCGACGATGATCCCGCCGGGGGCCGTCTGCGCCAGCCACGCCGAAGGAATCTCCAGCAGGGAGCAGGTGGCGATGATCCGATCGTACGGAGCACCCTCCGACCAGCCCTGCCGCCCGTCGCCCTCGACCACGGTCGGCGCGAGTCCGGCCCGAGCCAGGTTCGCCCGGGCGCCGCGGGCAACGTCCGGGTCGAACTCGACGGTAACGACGTTGGGGCCGCCCAGGCGGTGGGCGAGGAGGCCCGCGTTCCACCCCGTGCCGGCTCCGACCTCCAGCACCCTGTTGCCTGGGCGGACGCCGAGGTCCTGGAGCATCGAGAACACCATTGTGGGCATGGAGTTGGAGGAAGTCGGCGTTGTACCGAGCCCGTCCCCCGCGTGGTCGCCGTCGTCCCACTGCGTGGTCAGCGGGATGTCCGAGTAGACCGCTCTCCGCCACGCTTCGGGGTCCTGCGACCGGTACACCACGGGGTTCTGGCGGGTGCCGTCCGCGATGCCCGGCCAGATGCGATCCGGGACGAACAACTCACGGGGTACGGATTCGAAAGAAGGAAGCCAGTCCGAGGAAAGGGCTCCGCCGGCCACCAGCGCGGAGGCGAGCCCCTGAGGGCCCGCCTCCTGGTGCGTCTCGCTGGTCACTTGCCGCCCGCCGGGGACGAGCCGTCGGAGGTGTTGCCGCCCTCGTCGGACCCACCGCCGCCGTGCCCGGCGCCCTTGTTGCTGTCGTCCTGCTGCCCGCCGCCCTTGCCGTCGCCGGAGCCGCCGCCGTGTTTGCTCATGTCAGTACCTCCGTGCTGGTCAGGCCCAATGGGCGGTTGCCCGTTGGGTGGTGCTGCCCGCCCCGCGTCTTCCCCAGACGGGACGGGGGTCTGTGAGGCCCAAGTGGACCGGTTCTCGGTCAGCGCCACCGGTGGTTGGTCGCGCAGCCTGGCGAGCAAATCCGCCCGCCGGTCGCGCTCCTCCAGCATCAACGGGGCCTCGCTGAACTCCTCCGGGAAGAGAACCGGACGTGCTCAGCGGGCCGCGCGGGAGGCCCATGGCGGACTTGGCGGGCTCGCGCAGCGCGATCTCCCGCAGCGTCGCGGGAGATCCGTCGTCGTGGTCGTCCGCAAAGTCTCCGCTCGCCCTCGACTTACGCGTGCTGGTACTGACTGCTATGCCGGCCACTCCCTCGGATTCGCTGGAACCGATGGCAACACGCTAGGAAATAAGGGGAGTTGGCATCCACGCGATTCTACGAGATTGCACGATTTCACCCGATCGCATCAATGGCAGCCGTGATCAACGCACGAGCCTTCGAGCCATAGACCGCCATGTCCGCCAGTGTCGCGAACGTGTCGGCGTACATGGCCACTTCGCTGGGCTGCGTCAGGGTGAGATGCCCGGAGACGAGCTCCACGTTCACCTGAGCCGTGTCGAAGATCCAGAACCCTTCCACGGGCATCCGCGCGCGGTGCAGCCGAGCAGGAACGATCCCGACAGTGACATTCGGCAGACCGCCCACCGCGATCAGCCGCTCAAGCTGCTCGGCTTGGGTGTCGGCATCACCAAGCCCGTTGCGAAGTACGGACTCCTCAAGCAGGAACGCGAAACGCCGTTGCCCCTCGCGGAGCACGCGTTGTCGTTCCATCCGAACGGCCACGGCGGCGGCCACGTCATCGACCGGGACTCGCCTCAGCTGGACGGCACGCAACACGCCTTCGGTGTATCCGTGCGTCTGGAGGAGTCCCGGAACGAGCCACGACGAGTAGGCCCGGAACCAGTGCGTTCGCTCGAACAGAGGCAGAACGGCTTCCTGCGCCCTCCGAAGCCCCGCACGCTCCATGCGGCGCCATTCCACCCACATGCCTTCCACGGCTTGCAGAGAGGAGACCAGATCCGCCGTCTGGTCTTCCCTCCCGCACGCACGGCACCACGCGCGCACATCGTCAGCGGACGGCGACGTCTTGCCGGTGGAGATCCGAGACACCTTGGACGGATGCCAACCGCACAGTGCCGCAAGCTGCTTGCCGTCCAACCCGGCGTCCTTGCACATCTCCCGAAGGCGATCTGCAAGGACTTTCCGGGCAGCTTGGACGTGAGACGACCCAGACACGGACATGATCGGTCAGACCAGCTTGTAGTCCTCGTGCGGCGTGGCCCGTTCCCACACGGCCTCAAACGCAGACCTGACCAGTTCCACGACGTCCGGTTCCGTCCGCCACTCCCTGTCCACAACATCCCCGTCCCCGGAGAAGTACGTGAACAGCACGGCCGACCCGTCGAACATCCACAGGTCCGTTCCCGGCAGCGCGATGTCGGCAGCCCTCCGCCGGGGCAACCAGCGGACCAGCTCACCCGCCGCAACATTGGCAAACGTGAGGTCGTGCTCGTACCGGATGTAGTCCGTCACCGGCTCCGAGACGACCCGGGCCCGCCGCATGACCACGCCGCGCCCGGTTGTCTCGGCGACCAGATCAGCCCAAGAGCCCCACCAGTCAGGCAGCTTGGCCGGGTCATTGTCGCACCGATGGCCGGCACGCCAGCGAGCGAACTCCGGATCATGCGGCGTGTAGCCGTCACGCATCTCCAGATGGACGGCGGAGCGCTGCGCACCGGCCAGGCCCTCACGTACTGGGTACTTCACCGTTTCCGTCCTCCAGTCGCGGAATGAACTGTCGCATCACAGCCGGGAGTCGGACGATCGTCTCGTGATCCGGAACATCCGTGCTGTGGCCGGGGACCGACCCGATCTCCTGGCACGCCTTCACCTCTTCCGGCTTGGCCTTGTAGGACTGGATCAGAAGATCCCCAGTGTCCTCGTCCAGCCAGATCGTCGGCGAGTCGTCAACAGGAGTGTTCGGAATAATCCCCAGGAAACGCAACCTCATGGTCTCTCCCTGTATCGCTCCGACTGCGCTCAGTTGCACGACTATCACCCTGACAGTCGATCAGCGCAAGACGGCTTCCGGGCACCTGCGGGGACGACGAGGATCACGCCCGCCCCACCCACGTCCGCCGGTGGCCCCTTGCGGCAGCGCAAGGGGCCACCGAAACCACCAGGGTCATCCCCATCTCCAACGGGTTCGACCAGGCCATCCGGGCTCTGCCGGCCTCGTTTCGGCGTGACCGTGGGGTGCACCTGGCCCGATCGGCTGGAGCGCAGCTGCGCGCCGTTGGACCGGAGCAGGACGAGATCACCGCAATTGACGCCATGTCAGTGGCAGTGACCTCCGGGTCGGGGCGGATCTTTGGCGAACTGGCCTCACTCGACCACCAGTTGCAGCGCCGGCAGACCGTGGCTGAGGTCGTGCAGTTTCGCCAGGCTCTCGACAGCGTCATGCTCCATGAAGTGTGATCTCCCCAGGACCACGACTCCGCCCCACGAAGAACGGAACCACGATGGCCGAGCGCCCCTTCGTCCTGCTGAGTGTTGCCGCCTCGATCGATGGCTACATCGACGACACCTCGCCGGAGCGGCTGCTGCTGTCGAACGCGGCCGACTTCGATCGGGTGGACCAGGTGCGGGCCGAGTCGGACGCCATCCTCGTCGGCGGCAACACCCTGCGCAGCGACAACCCGCGCCTGCTGGTCAACAGCGACAAGCGCCGGGCCGACCGGGTGGCGGCCGGCAAGCCGGAGTACCCACTGAAGGTCACCATCACGGGCAGCGGCGACCTGGACCGCGACCTCAAGTTCTGGCACTTCGGAGACAAGAAGGTCGTCTACACGACCGACGCCGGCGCCCTGAAGCTGCGCGACCGCCTGGATGGCCTGACCGACGTCGTAAGCACTGGAGACACTGTTGACTTCGGCGCCATGCTCGAAGATCTGGCGACCCGCGGCGTGAGCCGCCTGATGGTCGAGGGCGGCGGCCAGATCCACACCCAGTTCCTCTCCCAGGGCCTGGCTGACGAGATCCACCTGGCCGTGGCACCGCTACTGGTCGGTGAAGCCGGCGCGCCCCGCTTCGTCCATCCGGCCGAGTTCCCCGGTGGCAGCACCCATCGGATGCGACTGCTGGGGGCGGAGACGGTGGGCGACGTCGCGCTGCTGCGCTACGCGCCGAAGGAGGTGTAGGTCCGACCTCTACCGCACCTGAAAGCGTGATGTCGGGACCGTTCGCCTGACAGCTGCTGGGCGGGTCCGGCAGCCCTGAGCTGCGAGATACACGCAAGGCGGCGGGTGGACCGACGCTGGACACAAGTTGGCCGAGCACGGGGCGCCCGCGAGGCCCCCGCCCTGGGTGGGCGAGGGCCTTCGCGTGTTTCAGTGCTGCTCGTCGCGGCCCTCGGGGCGGGGCATCCTGAGGGTCGTGATGACGCCGAGGGCCACGGTGGCGATCGCGAGGGCGAGGAGGGTGAGGAGGGCCGCTCCGATGACGAACCTCACCGGTGCCACGCCTCGTCGCCGTCATCGTCATCGTCCAGGTCGCGGAGCAGGTGGAGGAGGTTGATCAGCGTGCTCACCGGAGCGTTCCCGAAGTCGATCAGGACGCGTCCGTCGATGGTGCTCTCGCCCGGCGAGGCGGACCCCCAGAGGAGCCCGCGCGACAGGCCGCGCCGGTGCAACTCGCCCAGGAGGTCCATGAGGTGGGGCTTGGTGTAGGCGCGCATCCGGGGGTCCTCCGGCACGATGGGGTTGCGGGTCACGCGGCGCAGTCCAGCTCGTACCAGATGGCCTTGCCGCGCTTCTGCGGGTCGACGCCCCAGCGGTGGGTGAGTCCGGCGACGAGCTGGAGGCCCCGGCCGGACTCGGCGGAGTCGGCGGGGGTTCGCTGCTGGGGGAGGGCGTCGCTCTCGTCGGAGACGGTGACCCTGAGGGTGCGGCCGAGGACGGAGAACCAGACGATGGGCGCGGGGGTGTCGCCGTGCCGCCAGGCGTTGACGATGAGCTCGCAGAGGGCGAGTTCGGCGTTGAAGATGGCGTCGGCGTCCCAGCCGTTGCGGGTCATGGCGTCCCGCAGGGCCTGCTTGGAGAGGGTCAGCGAGGGGGTGTTACGGGTGCACACGGGAACCTCCGTGAGGCTGTGGTGTGGGGAGGGGGATGACGGTCGTCGCCGTGAGCCAGGCCGGGTAGCGGCTGCTCTTCGGCGTGCACGGTGGCGGCAGCAGGCGCCTACTGCCGCAAATGCAGGCATTACTGACGATTCGTCTGATCGATCCGAGAATGACGATAGCCCAAGATGAGATCAAGTTTTACCCCAATCTCAGATCTTCCCTCTATCGTGTTACCGGCCGCCCCCAGATGGACCGACCGGCAAGGCGCGCGGCAGACTGGGGCGACCCACCCCGGAAGGAAGTCATGGCTCCACGCGCAAACCCGACGCTCCGTCAACGACGGATCGGCACAGAGCTGCGAAGGATGCGTGAGCAGGCCAGTTTCGGTGGCAGCGAGCTCGGCCGCCTCGTCGGCATGAGCCCAGCGCAGGTGACGCAGATGGAGGCCGGAAGAATCGGCATCAGCGTGGAGCGGCTACACACGATCGCCACGACATGCATGTGCTCCAACCAGCCGCTGATCGACGCGCTCGCCGACATCATCACCGAGCGGGGCAAGCCCGGGTGGTGGGAGGAGTATCGGGAGACTCTGGCAGCAGACTTCCTCAACGTCGCCGAGCTGGAGGGTCACGCTCGGAGACTCTCGACCTACGGGACCACCTTCGTCCCTGGCCTCCTCCAAGCCGGCGCCTACACGGCAGCGTTGTTCGCTCAGGCCTACCCGCCACCGCTGCGTCACGAGGTCGATCTCAAGACGGCCTTTCGCATGCAGCGACAGCGCATCGTCCGATCCGGAGCGACGCCGTATACGGCGTTCATCCACGAGGCTGCCCTGCGCATGCAATTCAGTGATCCGAAGGTCAACATCGAGCAGATCGACGCACTCCTCGCCGACTCGGAACAGCCCAACATCTCGGTCCGAGTCGTACCGTTCGCCGCCGGTGCTGTCCCGAGCCCGTGCGAGAACTTCACCTATGCCGAAGGGCCCATAACGGACCTGGACGCTGCGCAGATGGACACAGGCCATGGCATCCAGCTCTTCGACAGCCCTGCCCACCTCACGAGGTTTCGCGCACTCCTTGCCATGATGGGCTCCACGGCGCTCTCCGAGGAGAAGTCACGAGACCTCCTGGAGTCGGTCAAGGAAGAAATGGCAGGTCAGCATGTCTAGCTCCGCATGGCAGAAGTCCAGCCACTCAGGCGCAAGCGACAATTGCGTCGAGGTGCGTTCCACCGACGGTTTGCTCGAAGTACGTGAGTCCGACGAGGCAGATGTCATCGTCCGCACCACCCGCCTCAACCTCGGTGCCTTCCTCCAGGGCGCCAAGGCCGGCGAGTTCGACCACCTCACCACCAACCCTAAGCGAATCGTTCCGGCGGCCTCTTGCCTCCCGCAAGAGGCCGCCGATAACTAACCTGGGCCTCATGACCAGCCCCGCATGGCAGAAATCCAGCTTCAGCGAAGCGTCCAGCAACTGCGTCGAAGTGCGCACACGTGAAGGGCTGGTCGAACTCCGGGAGTCCGACGACGCACACGTCATCGTCTGCACCACGTCCCTCAAGTTCGCCACGTTCCTCCAGGGCGCCAAGGCCGGCGAGTTCGACCACCTCACCACCAACCCCTAAGCGAATCGTTCCGGCGGCCTCTTGCTCCCCCACAAGAGGCCGCCAGTGGCTAGCCTGGGCCTCATGACCAGCTCTTCCTGGCAGAAGTCCAGCTTCAGTGAAGCAGCCAACAACTGCGTCGAAGTGCGCACACGTGAAGGGCTGATCGAGCTCCGGGAGTCCGACGACGCGGACGTCATCGTCCGGACCACCCGCCTCAACCTCGCCGCCTTCCTCCAGGGCGCCAAGGCCGGCGAGTTCGACTAACGAAGAGCCCCCGTGCCCGCCATCGCGGGGCACGAGGGCCTTACACCGTCCGAAGGCTCAGACCTCCCGAACGCCCGCGCGCCAGACCGCCGCCGTGAGCGGCACGCCCGGGCGGTAGGCCAGGTGCACATGCGAGGGCGCGTCCAGCAGCAGCAGGTCCGCCCGCGCGCCGACCGCGACCGTCCCCACGTCCGTGCGCCGCAGCGCCCGGGCGCCGCCCGCCGTGGCCGCCCAGACGGCCTCGTCCGGCGTCATTCCCATCTCCCGCACCGCCACGGCGATGCAGAACGCCATCGAACTGGTGAAGCTGGAGCCGGGGTTGCAGTCCGTCGACAAGGCCACCACCGCCCCCGCGTCCAGCAGCCGCCGCCCGCTCGGGTACTCGGCCCGCGTCGAGAACTCCGCCCCCGGCAGCAGCGTCGCCACCGTCGCCGACCCCGCCAGCGCCGCCACGTCCTCGTCCGTCAGGTGGGTGCAGTGGTCCGCCGAGGCGGCCCCCAGCTCCACCGCCAGCTGCACGCCCGGCCCGTAGGTGAGCTGGTTGGCGTGCACGCGCGGCGTGAGGCCCTTCTCGATCCCCGCCGTCAGAACAGCCCGCGCCTGGTCGCCGTCGAACGCGCCCTTCTCGCAGAACACGTCCACCCAACGGGCGTGCGGCGCACAGGCGTCCAGCATCTCGCCGGTGACCAGCTCCACGTACCCCCCCGGGTCCTCGGCGTACTCGGGGGCGACGACGTGCGCCCCCAGGTACGTCGTCTCCGGGGTGTACCCGGCGGCGATCCGCAGCGCTCGCGCCTCGTCCTCGACCGTCAGCCCGTAGCCGGACTTGCACTCGATGGTGGTGGTGCCCTGGCGCACCGCCTCCCGGACGAACCCGGCCAGGTTGGCCTCCAGTTCGGCATCCGAAGCGGCCCGGGTGGCCGCCACCGTGGTCCGGATGCCGCCCGCCGAGTACGCCTGCCCGGACATCCGGGCGTTGAACTCGGCCGTACGGTCGCCCGCGAACACCAGGTGGGCGTGCGAGTCGACGAAGCCGGGCAACAGTGCCCGACCCTCGGCGTCAACGCGCTCGTCCGCCGCCGGGGCCTGCGCGGCCGGGCCGACCCAGGCGACGGTGTCTCCGTCGATCACCACGGCCGCGTCGGTGAGCAGGCCGAGCGGCCCGGCGCCCTGCCCGGGGTCGTTGGTGACCAGGCTGCCGATGCCCGTGATCAAGGTGGTCCTGGTGCTCAAGACAACGCCTTCCTGAGGAGGTTGAAAACGTCAGCTGTTCAGCGCGCCGATCGCGGAGCGCAGCGCCCCCGGCACGTCGGCCACCAGCTGGTGCACGCCGTCCCGGACGACGTGCCGCCCGCCGACGACCAGGTGCCGCACGTCCGCCGCCGAGGCCGCGAAGACGGCGATCTCGGCGCCGAGCCGGGGCGGCGGTCCGGCCGTACGGACGGTGTCCAGCGCGATCACCGTGAAGTCGGCGAGCGCCCCGGTCTCGATCCGCCCGGCCTCGGGCCAGCCCAGCGAGGCGTGCCCGTCCTCGGTGCCGGCCCGCAGCAGCGCGTTCGCCGTCCAGTGGCCGCGGGTCCGGGTGCGCAGCCGCTCGTCCAGTTCCAGCGCCCGGGCCTCCTCGAACGGGTCGATGACCGCGTGGCTGTCGCTGCCCAGGGTGATCGGGCTGCCCGCCGAGGCGAGCGCGCGGGCCGGGCCGATGCCGTCCGCGAGGTCCCGCTCGGTGGTGGGGCACATGCAGACGGTCGTCCCCGAGTCGGCGAGGAGCTCGACGTCCTCGTCGGCGAGGTGGGTGGCGTGCACCGCCGAGGTGCGCGGGCCGAGCGCGCCGTGGTCGGCGAGCAGCCGGGTCGGGGTGACGCCGTGCGCGGCCAGGCAGGCGTCGTTCTCGGCGGTCTGCTCGGAGAGGTGGACGTGCAGCGGTGCCCCGCGCGTCGCCGCCCAGTGCGCGACGGTGCCCAACTGCCCGGCCGGGACGGCCCGGACCGAGTGGATGGCGGCGCCGATCCGGGCGTGCTCACGCGGCTTGAGCGCGTCCGCCCGGACCGCCCAGGCCTCGGCGTCGCCGTCGCTGAACCGCAGCTGCGGGTGGGTCGGCTCGGCGCCGAAGCCGGAGGACAGGTAGCAGGTGTCCAGCAGGGTGATCCGGATGCCGGCCCGCGCGGCGGCCTCGATGAGCGCCTCGCCCATCGCGTTCGGATCGGCGTACGGGGCGCCGCCGGGCGCGTGGTGCAGGTAGTGGAACTCACCGACGGCGGTGATGCCGGCCAGCGCCATCTCGGCGTAGACGGCGGTGGCGAGCTCCAGGTAGCTGTCCGGGTCCAGCGCGCCGGCGAACCGGTACATGGTGTCGCGCCAGGTCCAGAAGGTGCCGGAGCCGACCTGGACGTGCCCGCGCAGCGCCCGGTGGAAGGCGTGCGAGTGGGCGTTGGCCTGGCCTGGCAGCAGCAGCCCGTCGAGGCGGACGGCGCCGGGCGGGCAGGGGCCGCTGTCCGGGGTGACGGCGGCGATCCGGCCGTCGGAGCCGGTGGTGATCAGCACGTCCTGCTCGACCACCGGCCCGTTGTCGTACGGCAGCCAGGCGTACTGCGCCCAGTACTCCACGGGGGTCGACGGGGTCACTGACACGCCAGGTCCTCCAGTACGTCGGCGAGGGCGGCGACCCCGGCCAGGCAGTCGGCCCGCTCGGCGTGCTCGGCCGGGGAGTGCGAGACGCCGGTGGGGTTGCGCACGAACAGCATGGCGGTCGGAACGGCGGAGGCCAGGATGCCGGCGTCGTGTCCCGCGCCGGTGGGCAGCACCGGGGCGTCCAGCAGCTTGGCCAGCCGGTCGCGCAGCGGCCCGTCGAAGTCCACCACCGGGGTGTAGGACTCGCGGGTCAGCTCGACCCGGACGCCGTCGCGCCCGCCGCGCTCGGCGGCGGCCCGCTCGATCTCGGCGACCAGTTCGGTGAGGGTGCGCTCGTCGGCCGCCCGGGAGTCCAGCCAGCCGCGCACCAGCGAGGCGATCGCGTTGGTGCCGTTGGGCTCGACCGCGACCTTGCCGAAGGTGGCCAGCGCGCCCGCCAGCTTCGCCTTCTTGCGGGCGGCGAGCACGGTGTTGGCGTAGGTCAGCATCGGGTCGCGGCGGTCCTCGATCCGGGTGGTCCCGGCGTGGTTGGCCTCGCCGTGGAAGTCGAACCGCCAGCGGCCGTGCGGCCAGATCGCCCCGGCCACGCCGACCGGCTGCCCCTCGGCGAGGCAGCGGCCCTGTTCGACGTGGAGTTCGACGAAGGCGCCGATCCGGGCCAGCCGCTCGTCGTCCGCGCCGATCGCGCTCGGGTCGTAGCCGGCCCGCTCCATCGCGTCGGGCAGCCGGACGCCGTCGGCGTCGCGCAGCTCGTACGCCTGCTCGCGGCCGAGCACGCCGGAGGTCAGCCGGGAGCCGATGCAGGCCACGCCGAACCGGGCGCCCTCCTCGTCGCCGAAGTTGACGATCGCCAGCGGCTTGGTGAACTCGGCGCCGCGGGCGCGCAGTTCGTCGAGCGCCGCGAAGGAGGAGACCACGCCGAGCGGGCCGTCGAAGGCGCCGCCGTCCGGGACGGAGTCCAGGTGCGAGCCGGTGACGACCGCGCCCTGACCATGAGGGTCGCCCAGCCAGGCCCACTGGTTGCCGTTGCGGTCCAGCTCGTACGCCAGACCGCGGTCGCGGGCCTGCTGCTCGAACCAGGCGCGGCACTCGGCGTCGGCGGAGTTCCAGGCGAAGCGGCGGTAGCCGCCGGAGGCGGCGGAGCGGCCCACGGGGAGCAGCTCCGCCCACATCTCCTCGAAGGACGAGGCCGTCACAGCTCGCCCATCGGGCCGTGCTCGCCCATCGGGCTGTGCTCGTTCATGGGGATGCGCACCCCGCGCTCGTCGGCGACCTCGGCGGCCCGGTCGTACCCGGCGTCCACGTGCCGGATGACGCCCATGCCCGGGTCGTTGGTGAGCACCCGGCGGATCTTCTCCCCGGCCAGCGCGGTGCCGTCGGCGACGGTGACCTGGCCGGCGTGGATCGAGCGGCCGATGCCGACGCCGCCGCCGTGGTGGATGGAGACCCAGGAGGCGCCGGAGGCCACGTTGACCATGGCGTTGAGCAGCGGCCAGTCGGCGATCGCGTCCGAGCCGTCCAGCATCGCCTCGGTCTCCCGATACGGGGAGGCGACCGAGCCGCAGTCCAGGTGGTCGCGGCCGATCACGATCGGCGCGGACAGCTCGCCGGAGGCGACCATGTCGTTGAAGCGCTCGCCGGCCTTGTCGCGCTCGCCGTAGCCGAGCCAGCAGATCCGCGCCGGCAGGCCCTGGAAGTGCACCTTCTCCTGGGCCAGCCGGATCCAGCGGGCCAGCGACTCGTTCTCCGGGAAGAGGTCGAGGACGGCCTTGTCGGTCTTGGCGATGTCCTGCGGGTCGCCGGACAGCGCGGCCCAGCGGAACGGGCCCTTGCCCTCGCAGAACAGCGGGCGGATGTACGCCGGGACGAAGCCCGGGAAGGCGAACGCGCGGTCGTACCCGGCCAGCTGGGCCTCGCCGCGGATCGAGTTGCCGTAGTCGAAGACCTCGGCGCCGCGGTCCAGGAAGCCGACCATCGCCTCGACGTGCCGGGCCATCGACTCGCGGGCCCGCTGGGTGAACTCGGCGGGCTTGGCGGCCGCGTAGTCGGCCATGTCCTCGAAGGCCACGCCGACCGGCAGGTAGGCCAGCGGGTCGTGGGCGCTGGTCTGGTCGGTGACGATGTCGATCGGCGCGTCCATCGCGAGCAGCTGCGGGACCAGCTCGGCGGCGTTGCCCAGCACGCCGATGGAGAGCGGCTGCCGCTTGTCGCGGGCGGCGGTGGCGAGCTCCAGCGCGTGGGCGAGGTCCTTGGCCTCGACGTCCAGGTAGCGGTGCTCGATCCGGCGGGCGATCCGGGACGGGTCGCAGTCGACGCAGATCGCCACGCCGCCGTTCATGGTGACGGCCAGCGGCTGGGCGCCGCCCATCCCGCCGAGGCCGGCGGTGAGGGTGATGGTGCCCTCCAGCGTGCCTCCGAAGCGCTTGTCGGCGACGGCCGCGAAGGTCTCGTAGGTGCCCTGGAGGATGCCCTGGGTGCCGATGTAGATCCACGAGCCGGCGGTCATCTGCCCGTACATGGTGAGCCCGAGGCTCTCCAGCCGGCGGAACTCCTCCCAGTTGGCCCAGTCGCCGACCAGGTTGGAGTTGGCGATCAGCACCCGCGGCGCCCACTCGTGGGTCCGCATCACGCCGACCGGGCGGCCGGACTGGACCAGCATGGTCTCGTCCTGCTTCAGCCCCTCCAGCGTCCGCACCATGGCGTCGAAGGACCGCCAGTCCCGCGCCGCCTTGCCCGTCCCGCCGTACACCACCAGCTTCGACGGGTGCTCGGCCACCTCCGGGTCGAGGTTGTTCATCAGCATCCGCAGGGCGGCCTCCTGCTGCCACCCCTGCGCCGTCAGCCCCGTCCCCCGCGCCGCGCGCACCTCACGCGGCCCGCTCGCCTGCTGCTGCACCATGGTCCCGGCCTCCCTGCGGATGGATTCATTCAGCTTTGCTTCGGCTGAATATAACCAAACAATCAATTCACGACCAGACCTTGACCCCATCCGATCAGCGCCTGAGGCAAGCCGCCCGACAGCCCTACCCTGAGGTCGAAGACACCAGCCACTCGGCCCACTAGTACTCCAGCCGCACTTCGTGATCGGGCCGGTTGGTTCGGGAACTGGAACGGCCACCGCGTGATCTTGGTGAGGTGTGTGGACTCTTCAAGAT
>NZ_JBHUAF010000208.1:0-14591 GCF_042789895.1 Kitasatospora sp. NPDC056783 | reverse complement strand
TCGTCGTCTTGAACAACCATGGAAATTCCAACGATGCGCATGGAAGAACGTCACCTGACCTGCGGAAACGCGCCGCCAAGTTAAGTCAACGTCTGACAGCACGAGCTCCAGGTCGTCCCGCACGGCGTCCTGCTGCGGGCCATCGAGGCCCAGCAGTGGCAGCGCCGTCTGCGCCCAGCGGCGCAGGTTCCTGACCCGCGCTCGCTCGGCGGGAAACGTCGTTGTGGTGGTTCGTGATCTCGGCTCCATGGGAGCGCCTCACTCACTCGGGTGGACAGTTGAAGTAGTCGCGCGGGGTTTCCCAGGCGCGATGCGCCGGGAACGACAGAGGGAAGGCGACTGCCGGACCCCGAGCCGACGTTCATTCAACTTGCCCGCAGGCAGGCTGGGAACCGGTCATGCTGGGCTCCAGTGTGAACGCTGTGAACGCTCGCATACGGAGTGATTATGGGTGTAAAGAACCCGAACGCCGACCTGGCGTCGCTGCTGGAACAGGCCCGGTGGACCAGGACGCAGCTGGCCCAGGCCGTGAACCGCACCGGCCGAGAGATTCAGCTGGATCTCCGGTACAACCACTCCGCGGTGTCCCACTGGGTCAGAGGAACCCAACCCGCCGCACAGGTACAGCCGGTCATCTGCGCGGTTCTCAGCAGCAGGCTGGGTCGGACTGTAACGTCAGTGGAGGCGGGCTTCTCCCGCCCCAACGACGATGTGATGCACCCGAGTTCGGGTGACGTCGTGGACAAGATCGTGAACCTCGGGAGGGCCGACATGGACCCATCACGGCGTAACGTACTGAAGGTCGGACTCTACTCGGCTGCGCTGGGCGTTCCGGGATTCACGGACCTGGGTGACCGTGTCAAGGCGGCTTCGGCACTGACAGGCCACACGGTTCGGGTAGGAGGGAACGAAGTCGAAACCGTCCACCGGATGACGGAGCGGATCGCCGACATCCTGGACGAACTCGGTGCCGGCCACGCCCGGCCGATGGCCGCCGCGTTTCTGACGAACACTGTCGGCACCTACCTTCGCGCCGAGTCCACCAGCAAGGTCAAAGCCGACATGCTGACCGCCGCCGCCGACTTGGTCTACCTGATGGGCTGGATGGCGATGTACGAGATCGAGCACGGTCTCGGACAGACCTACTACTACCGGGCGCTGGAACTCGCGGGAGCCGCTGGCGACCACATCACGTACTGCCGGACCCTGCGCGGTATGGCTCTCCAGGCCGCGAACTTGAAGTACGGCCGCAAGGCGCTGGACCTCGCGGACGCCGCTGCCGAGGCTGCTCCGAAGGCCGGCCCGCGCCTGGCCGCCTTCCTCTCCGGGCAGCAGGCCCAGGGAGCCGCCTTGGTGAAAGACCGGAGGCTGGCATTCGCACGGCTTCAGCAGACGGAGAAGTCCCTGTCGATGGCGGAGGGCCGGAACGACCACGTAGGGGGCTACGATATCGCCTCCTACCATTTCCACGTCTCCAGCGTCCTCTACGCCCTGGGGGATGTTCCCGGGTCGATCATCTCCATGCAGCAGTCCCAGCGGCTGCGCCCACCGACAGAGAAGCAGGGACGCGCGCACGCCAATGGCCTGTTGGCGCAGCGACAGATGGAGGTCGGGCACGTCGAACGCGCGACCGGGACCTGGCATGCCTTCCTGGACGACTACGAAACCCTGTCCTCCGCCAGGGCAGATGATCACTTCCGGGAGATGATCGCTGGCACCCGGCCCCACACCGGCAACGTCCGGGTCCGAGAGCTGACCGAGCGTGCTCGGGCGCTGGTCGCCATGAAGTCTTGACCGGCGAGCGAGCCGACGAGCGTGCGGTGTCGCTCGTGAGGGTGATACGGGCGTCGGCAGGTGGTGCTGCGGCCCCTCGGTGCGGGCTGCTGGGCAAACGCTGTCGCCGGCAGACGCGTACCAGTAGTTGCTCGACCTCTCACAGGGGCTCGCCTCGACTCGCCCCGTCGGCCGCTCCCGCATCCTCCTCCACCGACTTCAACAACACCGACAGCTCTCGCCGGTCGCTAACCGCCTGCGGGTCGCGTCGCTCGGGTGATCCAGTCCAGGTAGAGCTGTGGCCCGGACAGGATCGGCAGCGAAATCACCTCCGGGTTGTCGTACGGGTGCTCCGCGACGACGTGCCTTTCCAGCTCGGCAACCCGGTCCTCCGTCGTGCGGAAGACCACCTGCCACTCAGCGCCCTCGCACACCTCTCCAAGGTGTCGGTAGGTCGTGGTGACCGGCCCGGTGACCTGCCCCGAAGCGGCCAAGCCGGCTCCGACCGCTGAGCGGGACAGCTTGGCAGCAGCAGCCTCACTGCTGACAGTGGTGATCGTGATCAAGAACTCAGCCATACCCGCGACAGTACTCGGCGCGTCTCCGGCTTCGACCAGCCGCCGGCAGCCGCGGCCGCATCGGCCCCCGCACGCCGTCGGCCCTCCCCCAGTCGGTTCGCTGCTACTTGTCGCTCTCCGACTTCACGCTCCTGAACCCGGGCCCGACGCTTCGCACCACGGTCCAGGTGGACACTGCCGGAGCAGGCATGTCGATCTCCGACAAGCCGCGCGACGTCGGCCGGTTCACTCGGATGTTCGAGGCGCTGTCCCGCAGAGCGCTCCCGGCCGAGGCGACACCAGAATTCCTGCAACAACTCACCTGAGAGATCACTACCTGATGACCAAGCACACGACTACACCCGAACTCACCGATGTGGCCGACTGGTTCAAGTCGTCCTACAGCGGCGCCGGCAACAACTGCATCGAGGTGGCGGACCTGACCTCGACCCCCTTCGACGCCGTAGCAATCCGCGACTCGAAGGACCCCAACGGTCCTGTTCTTCTCGTCACCACCACGGCGTTCAGCGAGTTCGTAAGGTTCGTGGACGCGTTCACGGTCTGACCTTCTCGCCAGGGCCGCTTCCCCGGCACAGGGGAGGCGGCCCGATGCGCTTTCTCGTTCGGGTCATAAGCCGGGCCGATGCTGGCACTGCCGGGTCGCGCCGTGGGGTCTTCTGCTCGGAATCGTCGCCTTCGGTACCGACTGGTACGCGGCGAACTCCCGGCAGAGCGCACCGGCTCCGACCTTCATCACGGTCACACCGGAGCCGGTCTTCACAACCGCGGTCTCGCCCCTTCCGCCCCGCCGATGCGGTCAGCTGAGCCGTGGTTCCGCCAGTAGCGCCACTCGATCCGCAACGGGATCAAACCCGAGCACCGGATTCCCCTCGTCGCCTTCGGCTGTCATGGCCACCGGCTTGCCCAGGCGGCGGCCGATCGCGCGCAGGAAGCCACACAGGGTGTCCACTCCCGCCTGTCCCTGAAGCTCGCGAAGATCGACGTCGAAGTCGATCTCATCGGCAGACATCGGGCGAAAGATCACCAGTACATCAGGGACCGGCCAGGCCCGCAGAGCGACCGTCTCCGCGTCAGCGGGACGCGACAGCAGCACCTCCGCAGCAGAGGGCAGTGGCCCAGCGACGCCGCCCACGGAGTACTCCCACGTCCATCCCCTCGACCTGACCAGGTCGAACACCGCCTGCCAGTCCTCGACCGAGGTGCCCGCCACGGACACATCCGGCAGGGCACCCATCAGCTCAGGGTCGAAGAAGTCCTTGACGTCCTCCCACAACAGATCCGGCATCCCGCCATGCTGCCCGCCGACACCTCCCGCGCGCAGCCCGATTTCCTTGACGAACCCCATAGAGGCGCCCCCGCGCGACATCACCGACCCGGCCCGCCGCGCGCCGTCACTGCGGGCCAGGGCCGCCCACGGCAAATGAGTTGCCCGGACGGCGGTCGGTCGAGGATCATCCTGAGGTCCTGACACCCCCCGAACCCCGGAGACACATGGCCACCGAACTGTCCGAAGCCTGGGAGCTCTTCGAGTCCGGCGACTCGCAGGGATCGATGCGAGTGCTGCGCACCGCCGCGGACCGGCTCCCACCCGCCGAGGTCGCACCGCTGGTGGCCCGGCTGGCCAGGGGTGCCGGTTTCGAGGACCTGGCGGAGGCTTCGACAGCGCTGGCGGCCAGGCCCGGGGAGGCCGAAGCGCTCTACGCCTACGGCTACGCCTGCATCGAACGCGGCATCGACGCGGTGGCCGTCCCCGCGCTACGGGAGGCCCTGCGGCTGGTCCAGGCGGCGCCCGTCGCACCGCCCACCGCGCCGGCGCGCACCGGCCTGTTCCGCCGCAAGCCCAAGCCGCAGGCCGCCCAGCAGCTCGGCCTGCGCAAGGTGCTGCTGGAGCTGGTCTCCGCCCTGGAGGGCTGCGAGCGACACGCCGAGGCACTGTCCGTGCTTCGCGAGCACGACGCCCGGCTCGACGACTGGCCGGACCGGTACCTGACGGCCTACAACGCGCTGATGAGCGGCCAACTCCCCCTGGCCCGCCGGGTGTACGAGGCACTGTCGGCCCCCGAGGGCGTCTGGGCGGGCCCGGCGCAGCGGATCGGGCGGATGCTGGAGCGGGCCGCGGCTCTGCCGCCGGTCGACGACCGGGACCTGCGCGGCTGGCACTACGTGCTCACCGGCGGCCTGCTCACCACCCTGTCGCCGCACGGGTTCGACCAAGGCATGACCGGCCGCTGGGCTTACCTTCAGGACGACTTCGAGCACTGTCGCTACGGCCTGGAACGCCTGCGCACCGTGCTGGCCGCCACCGGCCGCCAGCCCGCCTCGGTCGGACTGCTGGCCGACCGGGGCAGCCGGGCACTCGGGCTGGCGGCGGCCCGGGTGCTGGGTGTGCCCGCGGCGCCGTACCAGCCGGGTACGCCGAGTGCTCCGGGTGCGCCGGATGTGCCGGATGTGCTGGTGGTCGCGTACGACCTGAACGAGTGCGATCCCGACGAGGTGGCGCGGCTGCACGAGCGGGCGCCGGGGCAGCTGCTCTTCGAGCACGCCACCTGCTGGACCGACCCGCCCGCCGTGACGGCCGACGTCTCCACCCTGCTGGGGCAGATCGTGAACGCCCCGTGGGAGGCAGGGCTGCATTTCAGCGAGGACGGCGAGACGGAGGAGCCCGAGCCCGACCGGCGCTCGGCCGAGGAACTCGCCGAGGCGATCCTGGCCGCCGCCCCGACCGCCCCCGAGGGTGACGGCCAGACCCCGCCCGACGCGGACGACGTCCTCACGGCCTTCGCCGCCCGCGCGGCCGGCTGGCCCGCCGCAGGGCCGCGTGACCGCATCCGCTCCGCCGGCCCGGTCCGGAGCTCCCGCTTCGCGTGACGGTCCGTCTTCCCCCGTCCAGGTTCGCGGACAGGCCACAGCCCTGTCCGCGAACCTCGGTCAGGTCACGGCCCTGACCCAGCTCACCGGGTCGCCGAGCCGTCAGGGTTCGTCGTGGTTCCGGTCCCCGTTGCCGGTCCGCGTGGACTCCCCGCCCCGATACGCCGACCCGGACAGCGAGTTGTCCGGGGCGGTGCCCGAGCGCGACGCGGGGTGCCGCCGGAGGGACAGGGCGCCGTGGACCGCGCGGCCGTCCTCGGGTCGACCGCGCTTCAGGTGTGGGTCCGGCCGGCGTTGATCTCGGCGTCCGGTGCCCCGTCGACGGCGTCGCCCTCTCCCCGCGGCTGGGCGCCCCGCTCGGGCCGGGGAATGAGGAAGGTCGCCAGCATGCCGAGGGCGAGCAGCGCGGCACAGGTGTAGCCGTTGATCCGGATCGCGTGGGACATGGCGTCGCGGGCGGCGTCGGCGGCGAACGCCGTCCGCGGGTCGGCGCCCAGCCCGGGGATCATCGCACCGGCGCTGTCGGAGACCGCCGAGGACAGCCGGTCGGCGTCGGCCTCGGGTGTGCCCTGCTTGACCAGCCGGTCCGACAGGTCGGAGGCCAGTGCCGTGAAGAACGTCGAGGTCAGGACCGCGATGCCGAGTGCGGAGCCGAGCTGGCGCGCGGCGCTCTGGATTCCGGAGCCCTGGCCGGCCCGCCGTGGCGGCACGTCCGCCAGGACCACGTTGGTGACCTGGGCGGTGGCGAAGCCGACTCCCGTGCCGTACAGGAACAGGGCGATGGCGATGACCCACCACGGGGAGTCGCTGTCGGCGAGCATGCCGAACATCAGCAGGCCGGCGGCCTCCAGGAGCAGGCCGATCCGGACCAGGCCGACCGGCCCGGTCTTCCCGGCCAGGCCGAAGCTTGCGCCGCTCGCGCAGAAGCTGCCGACCGCGACGACGAAGACCAGCAGCCCGGTCCGGACCGGGGAGTAGTCCAGGGCGTACTGGAGCCACAGCGGCAGCACGGCGAGCATGCCGAACTCGGCCAGGGCGATGACGAACGTGGCGAGGTTGCCCGTGCTGAAGGACTTGATGCCGAACAGCGAGGTGTCCATCAGCGGCGTTGTGCCGCTACCCCGGGTGAGCCGGACCTGGCGGAACAGGAAAAGGGCGAGGCACACCGCCGCGACGGCCAGGGCGACCGGGATGACCGACAGGCCCGTGCCGTCCCCGAAGGGGCCGAAGTCCTTGCGCGGTTCCCACCACCCGTAGTCACGTCCCTCGATCAGCGCGAACGCGAGGAGTCCGAGGCCCGGCACGGACAGCACCGCGCCGGCGACGTCGATCCGTCCCGGCTGGCGGGGGGAGGGCCGCAGGAACCTCATGACGCCGACGAGGATCAGCGCGACGACCGCGATGTTGATGCCGAAGGCCCACCGCCAGGAGTAGTCGGCGAGCCGACCGCCCAGCAGCGGTCCGACCGCGGCGGCGGCCCCGATCGTCGATCCCCAGACGGCGAACGCCTTGCCGCGCTCGGGCCCCTGGAAGGTCAGGTTGAGCAGTGCCAGCGACGTCGGCATGATGATCGCACCGCCGACACCCTGCGCGAACCGGCCGGCGATCAGCAGTTCCCCGGTGGGCGCCAGCGCCGCGGCGATGCTGGCCAGCCCGAAGACCACGGTCCCGGCCGTGAACAGCCTGCGCGCTCCCAGGACGTCCGAGAGGCGGCCCATCACCAGCAGCAGGGCGGCCAGGACGATCGCGTAGGACTCCTGGATCCACTGGGCGCCGAAGGCCGAGACCTCCAGGTCGTCGATGATCGGCGGCATCACCACATTGACGATGGTGAAGTCCACGACCACCAGCGAGACGCCGAGGGAGATGGCGACCAGGCCCAACCAGGCCTCCCGGTGGGTGGGTGAGGGCCGAGCCGGATTCTCGGGCACAGCGTTCCTCCGTTCCGTTCGATGGGGGGCACCCGGTTCGGTCGCCGAGGGCGAGGTGCCGCCGAGGACGAGGTACCGCGGGTGCCGGGGAGGCGTCCGGCCTCCGAGCCGATGGCACCCTGTCAGGAGTAGAGGACGTAATCTGACCTCTACTGCCACCGATCCGGAGGCCGATCCATGAGCGCCAACCGAACGCTGGAGCTGCTCAGCCTGCTTCAGGCCCAGAGGGAGTGGACCGGCGACGGCCTGGCCGAGCGGCTCGGGGTGTCCCCGCGGACGGTCCGGCGCGACATCAGCCGGCTGCGCGAACTGGGTTACCCCGTCACGGCGCGCAAGGGCCCCTCCGGCTTCTACCGGTTGTCCCGCGGCGCGCGGCTGCCCCCGCTGATGGTCGACGACGAGCAGGCCGTGGCCATCGCGCTGGCCCTGCAGACGGCTCCGGCCTCGGTGACCGGCATGGGGGACGCCACGAAGCGGGCGCTGAACTCCGTCAGGGAGCTCCTGCCGCCCCATCCGGCCCGCCGGCTGGCGGCCTTCTCGGTCGAGCAGCTGGAGAACGCCTGGGAGCTGGCCCCGCCCCAGGTCGATCCCGCGCTGCTGGCGCGGCTGAGCGCGGCCGCGCAGCAGCGCGAGCTGGTGCGGTTCGCCTACCGGTCCGTCGACCGCGAGCCGGTGGAGGACGGCGAGGTCCTGGCCGAGCCCCATCGGCTCGTCCTCTGGTCCGGGCGCTGGTACCTGGTGGCGTACGACCAGCGCGGGAACTCCTGGCACACCTACCGGCTCGACCGCATCGGTCGGCTGTCCTCCACCGCCTGGCGGTTCGGCCCTCGGGAAGTACCGGAGGCGGACGTCACCCGCTTCGTCCAGGGCCAGCCCGACCGGGGGGACACCGCGGACACCTGGCCCTGCTGGGGCACCGTCCTGATGGAGTGCCCCGCACCGCTGGTGGCGAAGTGGGCTCCGGGCGCGGCGAGCTTCGAAGCGGTCGACGAGCGGATCACCCGGATCCGGATGGGGGCGTGGTCCTGGTCGGCGCTCATCGGCTTCCTCGTCACCTTCGACTGCCCGTTCACCGTCGAAGGCCCGCCCGAACTCGCCGACGCGGCCCGCCGGGTGATCGGCCGCCTCGACGCCGGGGCGCCACTGCCCGACGAGCGAGAGCCGGAGCGGGCCGGTCCGGTCCCCTCCGACAGCTGACGCCGCCCACCGCTACGGCCGCACCGCCGGGCCCCGCCCAACGGAGCCCCCTCAACCCCTCTCACCTGCGAATTCGACGGGAATGTGACGCGGACACATCCGTTTGCTGCGGGGGCGTTTCGTGTTCGTGTCCAGATGCCCCGACCCCTGGTGCCGCGTGCGGCCCGCTCACAGACTGGCCTCTGCACGTTCGTGCAATCACCCCTTGCATCGAGGAAGTTCCACCCGCATGCCCAGTTCTCCCAGACCCGGCGCTCCCCAGCCGCACCCACCGCACCCGGTGAGGAGGTGGCATCCGTGCTCCGGTACGTGACACGCAGGGCGGCGGGCTGGTTCCTGGTGATCGCCGTGGCCACCAACGCCACGTACTTCCTGGCCAGTTGGTTCCTCGACCCGCGCTCGAACTACAAGGAGCTGCGCCCGGTCCGCACCGAGGAGCAGATCTCCCGGGCCCTGGCCCCCTACAACCTCGACCCGCACGAACCACTGCTCCACCGCTGGTGGGAGTGGCTGACCGGAGTGGCGCTGCGCTTCGACTGGGGCCGCTCCCCGGTCGGGACGCGGGTAAACGGCGAGATCGGCTACCGCTCCCTGGTCAGCGCCGAGTTGGTGATCGGCGCGACGGTCCTGTCCGTCGTCGTCGGCGTCGCGCTCGCCGTCCACACCGCCTCGCGCCAGTACGGCTGGCGGGACCGCGCCGCCCAGGCCCTGTCCATGGCGCTCTTCAACGTCCCGGTGTCCATCGCCGCCCTCGCCCTGGTGCTGCTGGCCATCCAGCTGAACGAGCACGCGGGCTGGCACTTCCTGTACGTCGCGGGCGAGAACTCGCCCGACGTGGAAGGGTTCTGGGCGACGGTCGGCGACCGGCTGCTGCACCTGATCCTGCCGACGCTCACCCTCACCCTGACCGGGTACGTGGGCTACCACCTCACCCAGCGCTCCCTGCTGCTGGACGTCATCGGCTCCGACTTCGTGCGCACCGCCCGGGCCACCGGGCTCACCCGCGCCCAGGCGATCCGCCGGCACGCCCTGCGCACCGCGCTGATCCCCACCGCCCAGTCCGTGGCCTTCAGCATCCCGGCCGTGTTCACCGGCGCGGTCCTCACCGAGACGATCTTCGGCTGGAACGGCATGGGCCAGTACTTCATCCAGACCATCAGCAAGAACGACGTGCACGGCACCGTGGCGACCGCCGCCTTCGCCGCCGCCCTGACCGCGGTCGGCGCGATCCTCGCGGACCTCGCCACCGTCGCCCTCGACCCGAGAGTGCGGGTGAGCTGAGATGGGCACCCCTGTGACCGCCGACGCGACCGCCGACGGCGTGTTCGCCACCGGGCACGACGGGAACGACCGCCGCAACGGAAACGACCGCCGCGACGGGAACCACGGGAACGACCGCCACGACGCCCGCTACCTGGGCCGGCGCCGCCTCTACCTGCGCCGCTTCCTGCGCAACCGGACCGCCGTCGCCGGCGTGGTGATCTTCCTGCTGCTCGTGCTGTTCAGCGCGCTCGGCGACCTGTTCACCCCGTACGGCTACGCGGACGCCGACTTCTCGGCCCTGACCCAGGCGCCCGGCGCCACACACTGGTTCGGCACCAACCAGGGCGGCAACGACGTCTACGCCGCCGCCGTGCACGGCCTCCAGCGCTCGCTGGTGATCGCGGTGAGCGTGTCCCTGCTGACCGTCGCCCTCGCCGCGGTCGTGGGTGCGGGCGCCGCCTACTTCGGGGGCCGGGTGGAGAAGGCCACCCTCGCCCTCATCCACTTCCTGCTGATCGTGCCGTCCTTCCTCGTCCTCGCCCTGGTCTCGCACCGGCTGGCGGGCGACTGGCGGGTCCTCATCCTCGTGCTGACGGTGTTCGGCTGGATGTCCACCGCCCGCGTGGTCTGGTCGGTGTCGACGTCCCTGCGCGAGCGCGACTACGTGCTCGCCGCGGAGTACATGGGCGTGCGGCCGCTGCGCATCGTGGTGCGCCACATCATCCCCAACCTGGGCTCCCTGCTCATCGTCAACCTCACCCTGGGCGTGGTCTCCACCGTGCTCAGCGAAACCGCCCTGTCCTTCCTCGGCTTCGGCGTCCAGACCCCGGACGTGTCGCTGGGCACGATGCTCGCCGACGGCGCGGGCACCATCACCAGCGCCCCCTGGCTGTTCGCGTTCCCCGCCGGGCTGACCGTGCTGCTCACCGTCTCGATGACCTTCGTCGGCGACGGCCTGCGCGACGCCCTCGACCCCACCTCCACCACCGGCGCGGCAGGAGGCCGACGATGACCCTCGCACCCGCCCCCCGCACCGCACCAGCGGCCGGGCCCACAGCCGCACCCACGGCCGGGCCCACGGAACCCGCCGGGCCCACCGAACCCGTACCCGTCCTGTCCGTCCGCGACCTGCGCGTCACCTTCCCCTCCGAGGCCGGACCGGTGGAGGCCGTGCGCGGCGTCGACTTCGACCTGCTGCCCGGACGCACCCTGGGCATCGTCGGCGAGTCCGGCTCCGGCAAGTCCGCCACCGCCCTCGCCGTCATGGGCCTGCTCGCGCCCACCGCGCGGCTCGACGGCCGGATCCTGCTGGGCGGACGCGACCTGGCCGCGATGGACGACAAGGAGCTCTCCCGGGTGCGCGGCAAGGACATCGGCATGGTCTTCCAGGACCCGATGTCCGCGCTCACGCCCATCTTCAGCGTCGGCCGGCTGCTCTCCGAGGCGCTGCGCGTGCACCGCGAGCTGTCCAAGCGGGACGCCTGGGAGCAGGCGGTGGAACTGCTCGACCTGGTCGGCATCCCCGACCCGCGCGAACGCGCCAAGTCGTTCCCGCACGAGTTCTCCGGCGGCATGCGCCAACGCGTCGTCATCGCCCTGGCCATCGCCAACAAGCCCTCGGTGCTCGTCGCCGACGAGCCCACCACGGCGCTCGACGTCACCGTCCAGGCCCAGATCCTCGACGTGCTGCGCCTGGCCCAGCGCGAGACCGGCGCCGGCCTCGTCCTGATCACCCACGACCTGGGCGTGGTGGCCGGGCACGCCGACGACGTCGCCGTCATGTACGCCGGGCGGATCGTCGAGCACGCGAGCGTCGACGAGCTCTTCCGCCGCCCCACGATGCCCTACACCGCCCGTCTGCTGGCCAGTGTCCCGACCGTGGACGGCGGCGCCGAACGGCCGCTGATCCCGGTCGGCGGGGAGCCGCCGTCCCTGGTCGCCCTGCCCGGCGGCTGCCCGTTCGCGCCCCGCTGCGCGGTGGCCCGGGACGTGTGCCGGACCACCGAACCGGACCTGGCCGCACCGGCCGGGCACCCCGGCCTGGTCGCCTGCCACCGCGCGGGGGAGATCGCCGACGGAAGCCTCGACCCGGCCGGGGAGGGCTCCTCCGTGCCGCCGGCCGGCTCCGCCCGGCGCGACGCCGGCGAGGTGGTCCTGCGCGTCGAGGACCTGGTCAAGACCTTCCCCGTCACCAAGGGGGCGCTGCTCAAGCGCCGGGTGGGGACCCTGCACGCCGTCAACCGCGTCAGCTTCGAACTGCGCGCGGGCGAAACCCTGGGCCTGGTCGGGGAGTCCGGCAGCGGCAAGACCACCACGCTGCGCGAGGTGCTGCGGCTGCGCGCCCCCGAGGGCGGCCGCATCGAGGTGGCGGGCACCGATGTCGCCACGCTGCGGACGGCCGCCGAGGTCCGCGAGCTGCGGCGCGACGTCCAGATCGTCCTCCAGGACCCGACGGACGCCCTGGACCCCCGGCTGACCGTCTTCGACCTGCTGGCCGAACCGCTCCAGGCTGCCGGCGCCGACCGGGCGGCCGTCCGCTCCCGGGTCACCGCGCTCCTGGACCTGGTGGGCCTGGACCGCTCGATGGGCGACCGCTTCCCCGCCGCCCTGTCCGGCGGCCAGCGCCAGCGCGTCGGCATCGCCCGCGCCCTGGCCCGCGAGCCCAGGCTGCTGGTCCTGGACGAGCCGCTGTCCGCCCTGGACGTCTCCGTGCAGGCCGAGATCATCAACCTGCTGGCTCGGCTGAAGCGCGAACTGGGCCTGGCCTACCTGCTGGTGGCGCACGACCTGGCCGTGGTGCGCCACGTCTCCGACCGCGTCGCGGTGATGTACCTCGGGCACATCGTCGAGTCCGGTGCCACCGAGGAGATCTTCGCCCGGCCCCGGCACCCGTACACCAAGGCCCTGCTGTCGGCGATCCCGGTCCCCGACCCGGAGCGCGAGCGCCACCGCGAGCGCGTCGTCCTCCAGGGCGAGCAGCCCAGCGCCGCCCGGCTGCCCGAGGGCTGCGTGTTCGTCGACCGCTGCCCGCTGTACCGGGAGGCCGACGAGAGCGTGCGCACGCGCTGCCGCACGGAGCGGCCCGCCACCGTCGGCGCCCCGGGCGGCTCCGACCACCGGTACGCCTGCCACGCGGTCTGACACCCTCGCGCCCGCCCCAACCCCTCCCCTCTCCTCCCCTCTCCTCCCCTCCTCACCGACTCCCAGCAAGGACATCCCATGCGTCGCAAGCTCGCCCTGCCCCTCGCGCTCGTCGCGGCCGTCGCGGTCGCCGCCACCGCGTGCTCCTCCTCGTCCTCCTCCGACGGTTCCTCCGGCGGCTCCTCCGGGCAGGAGACCAAGACCGCCGCCGCCAAGGTCGCGTCCTCGGTCACCGACTACAACCCCCAGCCGTACGAGAACGTCAAGGACGGCGGCACCTACACCACCGCGGGCACCTTCGACGAGCAGGGCAACCCCTTCAACGTCAACGGCACCCTGAACGCGCTGCGGATCTGGTCCTGGTACAACGCCGACGCCATCACCTACTCCCCCACCGGCGAGGTCCAGTACAACCCGGACTACTACAGCGACGTGAAGGTCTCCGTCGAGGGCGGCGACCAGAAGGTCGTCCTCACCCTCAACCCCAAGGCCGTGTTCAACGACGGCACCCCGATCGACTGGCGGGCCATCGAGGCCACCTGGAAGGCCAACAACGGCTCGAACAAGGACTACGCGGCCTCCTCCACCGACGGCTACGACCGCATCACCTCCGTCACCCGGGGCGCGGACGACAAGCAGGCGGTCATCGCCTTCAAGGGCGTCAACGCCTCCTGGTCCGCGCTGTTCACCACCTTCCTGCACCCGGAGGCCGCCGGCGTCGACAACTTCAACAAGGCGTACGTCAAGACGGCCCACCCCGAGTGGGGCACCGGGCCGTACACCGTGGGCACCTGGGACGAGCACTCCGGCAACATCACCTTCGTGCGCAACCCCAACTGGTGGGGCCGGCCCGGCAAGCTCGACAAGCGCGTCTACGTCAACCTGGAGAGCGCCGCCTCGATCAACGCCTTCAAGAACGGCGAGCTCGACTACACCTCCGCCGTCGCCGCGGAGAGCCTCAAGCAGGTGAAGACCGTCAAGGACGCCGAGGTCCGCCGCGGCGGCAGCCCCTTCGAGTACTCGCTGTACCTCAACACCAAGTCCCCCCTGCTCGGCGACATCCAGGTCCGCAAGGCGGTCCAGGAGAGCATCGACCGCGCGCAGATAGCGAAGATCCGGTTCCAGGGCCTCGACTACAGCGAGCCGCTGCCCGGCTCGGCGGTGCTCTACAGCTTCCAGCAGGGCTACCAGGACAACGTCGCCGCCGTGCTGAAGTACGACCCGGAGGAGGCTCGCAAGACCCTGGACGCGGCCGGCTGGAAGCCCGGGGCCGACGGCGTCCGCGCCAAGGACGGCAAGCAGCTCGCGATCGGTTACACCCTGCTCGGCGACGACCCCATCGAGAAGGCCACCGCCAGTGCGTTCACCGCGATGCTCAAGACCGTCGGCGTGAAGGTGGACGTCAACAAGGTCTCCGAGAACGACTTCTCCAAGGTGCTCAGCGACCGCCGCTTCGACCTGTTCATCTCCGGCAACCGCTCGACGGACCCCTTCGGCGCGCGCTACCTGTGCGACTTCTACTGCTCGGACCGCGACTCCAACATCACCGGATCGGGCACCCCCGAGCTGGACGCGGAGATCCGCGCCACCGGGGACATCTCCGACCTCGGCCAGCAGATCGCGGCCGTCAACAAGGTCGAGCAGAAGGCCCTCCAGCAGTACGCCTTCCTGCCGCTCTACAGCGGCCCCTCCACCTACGGCATCAAGAAGGGCCTGGCGAACGTCGGGGCCACCATCTTCTACAGCCCGCTGCCCGAGACCATCGGGTGGCAGAAGTAGAACCACCACACCGGCGCCCGCCCCGCGGGCGAACGGACACGCGTGCGGCGGGGTCCGGTTC
>NZ_JBHUAF010000207.1:0-14878 GCF_042789895.1 Kitasatospora sp. NPDC056783 | reverse complement strand
TCTCGGCGGTGCTCGCGGTCCCGGCGGTGCTCGCGGTCCCGGCGGCGCTCGGAGTCCCGGCCGTGCTCGCGGTCCCGGCGGAACTCGCCGTCCCGGCCGGAGCCGGGATCCCGGCGGAACTCGTTCGGCGCCCGACCCCCAGGAACAGGCGGGTGGGCGGCACGCAATCGGCGGCCGTCCTCGACGAGGTGTCGGTCGTATCGGTCATGAGGCCCCTCGCAGGTGATCTCCGAACGATGGCAGCACCTCGCCGCCACCGGCCGGCGCCACACGCGGCAGCATGCGCAATCAGCCCATCGAGTGAACCCACCCCGGCGTCGACGACCCGGACACCGGTGCGGCCGACGGAGCGCGTCGCGCGCCCGACGGAGAATCCACCCCAACCCGCCGAATCGATTCGGGCCAAAAAGACGACCAAAGCCCCAAAAGGCGGTCGAATTCCTTCCCACAAGACCCTATAGAAAAAATTGCAAAAGCCCATCAATTCCAAGGGCGCCATGAGCGACAATTTTGCAGAACCGTGATCAACAATTCCCCTCCACAAGACCGGATCCGCCCCTAGCCTTTGCCCCACCTGTTCGTCCCAACCATGAAAAGGCGGGAATTGCGCACGTGAGCGCCCACAGATCACGGGGCCGACGGCCCACCCCCATCGACCGCGGCATCCGGCCCGTCGCCGCCGCGGTGTCACTGGCCCTCTCGGTCGCCCTCTTCCAGGGCACCGAAATGGCCGTGGCCACCCAACCGGCCGCCGCGGCCACGACGGGGAACACCGCACCGACCGTCCCCTCGGACATGTCGGCCGCGCCCTGGTTCGTCAACCCGTACAACCAGCAGAGCTACTCCAGCAGCCCGACCCCGACGCTCCGCGCGACCGCCTCGGACCCCGACGGCGGAACCTACCGGGTCGAATTCGAGATATCGCCGGACCCGGCTTCCGCCGACACCACCTACACCTTCACGGCACAGTCCGGCGCGGTGAACTCCGGCACCCCGGCGACCCTCCTCGTCCCGCAGACCAAGGCGCTGCCCGACGGCAAGCACCTCCGGCTCCGGGCGCGCGCCTACGACGGAACCGACTACAGCGCGTGGAGCGCCTACACGTCCTTCGTCTCGGACAGCTCGCTGCCCGCGGCCCCCACGGTGTCCTGCGCCGGCGTGCCGGCCGACACCTGGACGGCCACCGTGCCGGCCGGCACCCAGTGCACCCTGTCCACCTCCTCCACCGACGGCCTGGGCTACAGCTGGGGTCTGGACGACCCGGCCGCCTCCACCCGCCTCTACGACACCGCGAGCGGCACCGGCGGGCACGGCCTCAACGTGACCGTCTCGCCCGCCGAGGGCTGGCACACCCTCTACGCGCGCACCGTCGACGCCGCCGGGAACCTCTCGGCGGACACCGCCGCGTTCTCCTTCGGCGTGGGCGCGGACGGCGCCTCGCTGCTCAGCCCCGCCCAGGGCGCCGTCTCGGCCCGCCGCACCACCCTGAGCGCCAAGGGCAGCCCGAAGTACACCGGCGTCGCGTACGAGTACCGCTTCGGCGAGACCGACGGCTGGAAGGCCGTTCCGGCGTCCGACGTGGTCAGGTCCTCCAACGGCTCCGCGGTCACCTGGCCGCTCGCCGTGTCCGGCGGCGACGCGCCGGCCCTGACCTGGAACATCACCGGGACCATCGCGAAGGACGGCCCCGTCCAGGTCCGCGCGAAGTTCACCGCCACCGGCACCACCGGCTACTCCCCCGCCGGCACCGTCACCGTGGACCGGCGGGCCGGAACCGCGCCGCACCAGCAGCTCGGCCCCGGCTCGCTGAACACCCTCACCGGCGACTACGCGCTGACCGCGACCGACACCAACGTCTTCGGCGTCGGCGTCGCCCGCACGGCCTCGTCCCGCCAGCCGGACTCCGGCGCCACCCAGGAGGGCCAGGCCCCGATCTTCGGCCCCCAGTGGACGGCCGGCGTGGTCAGCAAGACCACCGAGACCAACTGGACCGAGATCCAGCAGGCCTCGGCCTCGTCCGCCGTGGTCGTGACCTCCACCGGCGACCGCCTCGGCTTCACCGCCACCAGCGGCGGCGGCTGGCAGCCGCAGCCCGGCGCGGAGGACCTGACGCTCACCGGCTCCTTCACCGGCTCCTTCACCCTGAAGGACGGCACCGGCCGGACGGCCACCTTCGCGAAGGTGGACGGCGCCGCCACCACCTGGACGCTCGCCACCACCTACCTCGCCACCGGCAACTCCACGACCACCGTCGTCTCGGAGAAGACCGTGGTGGGCGGAAGGACCGTGGCCCGCCCCCGCTACGTGGTCGCTCCGACCACCGCGGTGGCCGCCGACACCTGCGCCACCACCCCCGCCACCAAGGGCTGCCGCGTCCTGGAGTACGTGTACGCCACGTCGACCACCGCGGCCGGCTCCGCCCTCGGCGACTTCGCCGGCCAGGTGAAGCAGGTCCGGGCGTGGGCGACCGACCCCGGGGCCGCCGCCGCCACCCCGGAGGCCGTCGCCGCGTACGCGTACGACTCCGCCGGCCAGCTCCGCGAGGCCTGGGACCCCCGGCTCGCCACCCCGCTGAAGACCGCCTACGCCTACACCGGCGGCCGGGTGACCACCCTCACCACCCCCGGCGAACTGCCCTGGACCTTCACCTACGGCCAGGCCGGCAACAGCGCGACCGCCGGTGACGGCATGCTGCTGGCGGTGTCCCGCCCCACCCTCGCCCAGGGCTCGGCCACCCAGACCGACGGGACGGCCGTCTCCTCGGTGGTCTACGACATCCCGCTGAGCGGCGCGAACGCCCCCTACCAGCTGCGCGCCTCCGACGTGCTGGCGTGGAACCAGCGGGACGTCCCCGCCGACGCGACGGCCGTCTTCCCGGCCGACGTGGTGCCCGCCTCCCACGCGGGCGCCGGCCTGTCGGCCGCCGACTACCGCCGGGCCACCGTGGTCTACGCCGACGCGGACGGCCGCGAGGTGAACACGGCCGCGCCCGGCGGGTACCTCAGTACCAACCAGTACGACCGGTTCGGCAACACCGTCCGCTCGCTCAGCCCGGCCAACCGCGCTGTGGCGCTCGGCCTCACCCCCGCCGACCAGGCCGTCCAGCTCGACCTCGGCATCCAGTCGCTGAGCAGCCAGGACCGGGCCGAACTCCTGGAGGACTACAGCTACTTCGACTCCACCGGCGTGCGCGCCAGGGAGACCTTCGGGCCGCTCCACCGGGTCACCCTGACCTCCGACTTCACCTCGGGCGGCGCCGTGCTGCTCAAGGCCGGCTCCTCGGTGGCCGCCCGCTCCTGGGCGGTGAAGGAGTACGACACCGGCCGTCCGACCGACGGCACCGCCAAGGCGCAGGACCTGCTGACCATCACCACCTACGGCCTGCGGGTCAACGGCTACGACTCGATCCTCGCCGACAAGCGGGTGGACGAGACCCAGTACGACTGGACCAAGGGCCTGCCGATCATCAAGACCCGGGACTCCGGCGGCCTCGACATCAGCACCGGCACCGGCTACGACGCCCAGGGCCGGATCGTCAACCAGGTGCTGCCCGGCGCCACCTCGAACGACGCGGGCGCCAAGGTGACCGTCTACTGGTCCGCCACCGGCACCGGCTGGTGCAAGGGCCGCCCGGAGTGGGCCGACCAGGTCTGCTGGACCGGCCCGGCCGGCGACATCACCGGCGGCGGCACCAACCCGGCCCAACTCCCGGACAGCACCTACGAGTACACCCGCTACGGCCAGCCGTCCGCCACCACGGACACCTCCGGCGGCGCCGAGCGGACCACCACCACCGCGTACGACGCGGCGGGCCGTCAGACCACCGTGACGGTGACCGGCACCCTGGGCCAGGCCCAGTCCGCCACCACCACCGGCTACGACCCGGCCACCGGCCGGGCGGTCACCACCACCATGGCCTCGGGCGGCACGGTCACCCGCGTGTTCGACAAGCTCGGCCGCCCGATCTCCTACACGGACGCCGACGGCGGCACCACCACCACCGTCTACGACCGCCTGGACCGGATCGTCAGCACCGGCGACAACGTCCCGTCCACCACGACCTACACCTACGACGACACCGCGGAACCCCGCGGCCTGCCCGTCAAGGCCGTGGACTCCGTCGCCGGCACCTTCACCGCGACCTACAACGCGAGCGGCGAGGTCGGCAAGGAGCAGCTGCCCGGCGGGTACACCCTCCAGCTCACCGCCAACACGATCGGCGAGCCGGTCAGCCGGGTCTACACCCGCGACTCCGACGGGGCGGTGGTCGCCGCCGACAACGTGACCCGCTCCATCCACGGCCAGGTGACGGCCCACACCAACTCCGCGACCCGCGCCAACCAGGTGTACGGGTACGACAGGGCCGGCCGTCTGACGCAGGTGCAGGACACCACCACCACCGGCTGCTCACTGCGGACCTACGCCTACGACAAGCGGGCCAACCGCACCGCGCAGACGTCCGCCACCGTGCCGCTCGGCTCGCCCTGCCCGACCGGGCCCGGCGCGTCCGTCGCGCACGCCTACGACAGCGCCGACCGCCTGGTCGACGCCGGGTACGCCTACGACGCGTTCGGCCGCGCCACCAGCGCGCCGGGGAGCACCACCGCGTACTACGTCGGCGACCTCGTCCAGCAGCAGACCTCGGGCAGCACCCGGCAGACCTGGTCGCTCGACCCCTCGCTGCGCCGCCGGGCGGCGACCACCGAGTCCAACGCCTCCGGCGGCTGGACCCGGACCGGGGTCAAGACCAACCACTACAGCGCGGACAACGACTCCCCGCGCTGGATCGTCGAGGACGCCGCGGGCACCGTCACCCGCAACGTGGCGGGCGTCGACGGGACGCTGGCCGCGACCACCGACAAGACCGGCGGCACGGTCCTCTACCTGACCAACATCCACGGCGACGTCAACGTGGTGCTCCCGCTGGACACCACCAAGTCCCCGGTGGTGCTGGAGGCCGACGAACTCGGCGGACAGCAGACGGCCGGCACCGCGGCGCGCTACGGCTGGCTCGGCGGCAACCAGCGCTCGGCGGAGACGCCGAGCGGCCAGCTCCTGATGGGCGCGCGGCTCTACGACGGCCGCAGCGGCCGGTTCCAGTCGATCGACCCGGTGTACGGCGGCAACACCAACGCCTACGAGTACTGCGCCGGCGACCCGGTCAACTGCACCGACCTGGACGGACGCTGGTCCTGGTCGCGGACCTGGTACTTCGACTGGGGCCGGGTCTGGGCCAAGATGTGGACCGGCGGCTGGGGCAGCGGCTACGGCTACATCCAGGCGCAGGCGGTGTTCAACAAGCGCTGGACCCAGCGGATCGCCGACTACTCGGTGTTCATCTACGGCCCCGCGGGCCTCATCGCCGGGCTCTTCGGACCGCCCGGCGTCGCGGTCGGCGTCGCCATCGGCGTGATCGGAGCATGGATCCAGGGCACCGCGCTCTGGGCCAAGAACCGCGGCGAGTGCCTGGCGATCAACGCCGGGGCCTCGCTCGTCGTCGGGCGCTGGACCCAGATCCCGTACGGCACCTACGGTTCCTGGGCCACCCCCTGGCGGGCGAGGGGTTTGTCGGCGTTCCGAGCGGGCGGGCCCGGGCAATCCGGGCCGGCCCGTCCCGACGGCGACAGGAGGCACTGGGATGCGTCGCTCGCGGTCCGTCGTGGTGTTCTGCTTCGGCGTCTCCCTGGCCGTGGTCGGGGCGGTGTTCGAGCTGCTCTTCGAGCGGGGCGACGGCACCTCGGCGTTCGAGGTGTCCGTCCCGGTCCTGATCACGTCCTGGCTCCTGGAGCGGCGCCGGCGCTGACACCGTGGCCGTGGAGCCCTGGGCGGATGATCCGTCCAGGGCTTCAGGGCTCCAAGGCTCCAAGGCTCCAAGGCGTATTCTCGGCCGGTTTCCGTCCGAACCGTTGACCGCCGGCGGCGTCCGGCGCTTGGCTCGTCCCCGGGGCCCGCCGACGGGGAGCGAAGGCGGGCCGGACCGACCATCCGGGGAGGACGCAGCACCATGGAACCGAAGAACCGAACCACCCGCGGCCGAGGACTCGCACGCGCCGCCGCCCTGCTCGCGGTGGCCGCCGCCGTCACCGTCACCGCCGCACCCGCCCAGGCCGCACCGGCCTGGGGCCCCATCACCCAGGTCGACCTCGGCGTGGACGGCGCCCGGGCGAACCAGTCGTCCATCGGCCTGGGCATCAGCGGCAACGGCCACTACGCGCTGTTCAGCTCGTCCGCGACGAACCTGGTGGCCGACGCGAGCCCCGGCCCCGGCCTGTACGTCCGCGACCTGCGCACCGGCCGCACCGAACTGGTCAGCCGCGCCGACGACGGCACCGCGTTCACCTCGATCACCGAGGCGGCTGGCATCAGCGGCGACGGCCGCTACATCGTGTTCTCCGCCGAGGCGAACGGGGTGTTCGACGTCTACGTCCGCGACCGCGTGCAGGGCCGCACCAGCGCCGTCACCCACGGCACCGCGTCCGGCCCGAGCGAGGGCGGCTCCTACGATCCGGCCATCAGCGCCGACGGCCGGAGCATCGCCTTCATGTCGACCCGCACCGACCTCGTGCCGGGCGCACCCGTCGCGCCGAACACCCGGAACGTCTACGTCACCGACCGCGTCACCGGCGCCACCCGCCTGGTCAGCGCCGGAGTCGACGGGCAGGCCGCCAACGGCGACTCGGAGCACCCGACGATCAGCGGCGACGGCCGGACGGTCGGCTACACCTCCAAGGCCGGGAACCTCCTGCCCGCGACGGACGGCGGCACCGCCGGCCTGGCCCGGCTGCGCTTCACCACCCTCTACGCCACCGACCTCGACAGCGGCGCCACCGTCGTCGCGGGCCTCGACCCCGACGGGACGCCCGGCGCGGCGGCCCCGACCATCCGTCTCAGCCCCGACGGCCGCTACGCCGCCTACGCCCTCAGCGCGACCCCGCTGCCGGGCGGCAAGGCCCGTACCGAGCTCTTCGTCAACGACCTGCGGACGAAGCGGGTCCAGAGCATCAGGACCTCCACCAACCCGGACGCCATCTGCTGGGGGGAGCCGTCGGCGGCCATCACCGCCGACGACCGGTGGATCTACTTCTCCGGCGGCTGCTCCGACACGATCATCCGGGCCGGCCAGGCGCGCTTCGACCTGTACCGGCAGAACCTGCGGACCGGGCACACCGAGCTCCTCACCACGGCCTCCGACGGCACGCCGAAGGACGGCGCCGCCGGCGAGCCGTTCGTGACCGACAACGGCAGGACGGTGCTGTTCGGCGACAACAGCTCCAACCTGCTCCCCGGCGGCACGAGCTCCGACTGGCAGGTCTACCTCCGCTCGTTCAAGAACGACTGACGGTCAGGCGGATGCGGCCGGCTCCGCACGGGTGGGCTCCACCCACCGGACCGACCGGCGCGTTCTCCGAACCGCCCATCGGCGTCCGGTCGTTGAGTACGATCGATCCGATTTGAATACTCGAAGTCAGATGCTCTGACGAACACTGGAGGTTCCATGCCGAAGGGCTACTGGGTCAGCGTCTACCGCACCATTTCGGACCCCGAGAAGCTGGCCGCCTACGAGAAGCTGGCCCCTCTGGCCGTCCGGGCCGGGGGCGGGCGGCTCCTCTCCTACGACGGTCAGGTCGTCGCGCACGAGGCCGGAATCGCCGAGCGCACGATCGTGATCGAGTTCGACAGCTTCGAACAGGCCGTCGCGACTCACGAGAGCGAGGCCTACCAGGAGGCGCTGGTGGTGCTCTCCGACGCCGTCGAGCGCGACTTCCGCATCGTCGAAGGCGTCGGCTGACAGTTCGGCGGCCTGCCCGGCGGCCTGGCGCCGCCGGGTCCGAGGAGTCCGTGCAAGGTCATTGCCGGTTCGCGCGGCGGCGGGTTAGCTTCACTCCTGCACCACCCGTCCCGTACCAGCCCGGCCGGCGCTCCGTTCCCGGCCGGGTCCCGAACCCGGATGATGTGGAGAGCACATGGCTCGAATAGGTTCCTTACTCCGGCTCGGCCTGGCCGCACCGATCGTGCTGTCGCTGACCGCCTCGCTCGGAGCCCTCCCCGCGACGGCCTCGGCGACGACCCGGGGGGAGTCCGCCACGCGGGCCGCCGCGCAGGCCGCAGACGCGAACACCCTGGCGTACGTCGTCAACACCAAGACCGACCGTCGCACGATCGCAGCGGTGCAACGGGCCGTCACCGCAGCCGGCGGCACCATCGTCGTCACCCACGACGGGATCGGCGTCATCGTCGCCCACTCGGCGAACCCCGACTTCGCCCGGCGCATGCGCGCGGTGCCCGGCGTGCAGTCGGCGGGGGCCACGCGGACCTCGCCGCTGAGCCCGGCGGGGGCGGGCGACGCGGGCTCGGTGCGGCGTCTGTCCGAGGCCGAGGCCGCGAGCATCGGGAAGGCGTCCGGCGACGGCGCCGAACCCCTCGAGGCCGAGCAGTGGGCGCTGCGGGCGATCGGCGCGGACAAGGCCGCGAAGATCGACCCGGGCAGCCGGAACGTCACGGTCGCCGTGATCGACACCGGCGTCGACGACACCCACCCGGACCTCGCCCCGAACTTCTCCCCCTCGCAGTCCGCGAGCTGCGCCAGCGGCAAGGCCGACACCACGTACGGCGCCTGGCGGCCGGTGGACCCGGACTACTTCCACGGCACGCACGTGGCGGGCACCATCGCCGCGGCCCGCAACGGCGTCGGCGTCGCGGGCGTGGCCCCCGGGGTGAAGATCTCCGGGATCACCGTCGCCCAGCCCACCCCGCGCCAGCTGATCTACGCCGAGAGCGTCGTCTGCGCCTTCGTGTTCGCCGCCGACCACGGCGTGCAGATCACCAACAACAGCTACTACGTGGACCCGTGGCAGTACAACTGCCTGGACGACCCCGACCAGAAGGCCATCATCGACGCGGTCGACCGCGCCCAGGCCTACGCGCAGCGCAAGGGCACCCTCAACGTCGCCGGGGCCGGCAACGCCGGCCACGACCTGGCCTCCGACGGCTTCACCGACGGCGGCAGCCCCAACGACTCCACCCCGGCGAGCCGCACGGTCGACCCGCACAGGTGCTGGGACCTGCCCGCGCAGCTGCCGGGCGTCGTCACGGTCAGCGCGACCGGCGCCACGAACGCGCGGGCGTACTACTCCAACTACGGCCTCGGCGTGATCGACGTCGCGGCGCCGGGCGGCGACCAGTACGTCGCCTCGGACACCCCGTCCAGGTCGGGCGGCATCCTGTCGACGCTGCCGAACAACCAGTACGGCTACGAGCAGGGCACGTCCATGGCCACGCCCCATGTCGCCGGTGTGGCCGCGCTGCTGAAGTCCGCCCACCCGAACGCGAGCCCGGAGCAGTTGCAGGCGATGCTCAAGGCCCAGGCGGACAACCCGGGGTGCCCGACGACCCGGGCCGCCGGGGCCGGCGACGGCGCCGCGGACGCCGTCTGCGCGGGCGGGGAACGCGTCAACGGCTTCTACGGCTTCGGCATCGTCAACGCCCTGCGCGCGGTCAAGTAGCCGCCACCGCCGGTTCGCAGGCCGTCACGACGCCGGCCTCCGGAGCAGCGGGAGGGCGTGCGCGCCGGGAGCGTCCGAACGCCCTGGCGGCCGGCCGGGCCGGGGCGCGGTGCCGGGGACGGTGACCCCGGCCCACGCTACGGCCGCCAGCGGCCGCCGGAGAGTTCGGCCAGCGCCTGGGCCAGGTCCGAGGGCAGTGCCCGGCCGGTGCCCGTGGACTGCACCAGGTACCACCCGTCCTTCCCCCGGTAGCGCGCCGGGGGAAGCGGCGCGCCCGGCCGCAGCCGGACCTGGATGCCGTGGGTGCGGACGTCACGGCCGCGGACGTGCACCCGGCGGACGGCCACCTCGTCCACGTCCCGCCACTCGTAGCGGCACCGGTGCCGGCCCCGCAGGGCGGCGACGAAGGTGTCGGTGACGTGCAGTTCGATCCGCCGCCGGGGCAGGAGGCCGATCAGCGTCACCAGCACGCCGAGGGCGGGCAGCGCGATCATCGGGCTCCAGGACGCCGGCCGGTCCCAGGTGCCGGTCACCGTGGTCCGCACCAGGTGGAGGCCCAGCAGGGCGCCGATCGGGCCCCAGTGCGCGAGCACGACGGTGCGGACCCGGCCGCTGAGCAGGTACGAGCCGGGCTCGCGCCGCACGGTGAGACCGCGCCAGGTCGAGGCCGGGGGCAGGGACGTCGGGGCGAGCGGGTCGGCCGCGTCCGGCGCCCGTGGTGCGGGGATGCCCGCGCCCCCGGGACCGGCGGAAGCTCCCGAGCCGGGCTTGGCGGCCAGGTGCTGCTGGAGCCGCAGGTTGCGGAAGCGGTACGTCCCGGCGGTCCGCTGGAGCAGGCCGGCCCGGTGGGCGTCCCGCAGAAAGGTCATCAGCGGCCAGGGCAGCCGGCCCGCCAGCGCCAGCGAGCACCGCGCCAGCAGCCACCGGCTCCACGGGCTGAGCAGCAGGAACGTCGCGCCGGCTCCGCACCAGGTCGCCAGCGCGTAGGTCCAGTCCGCCTGGGCGTACCGGTAGTTCTGGGCCCGCGACCAGTCCATCAGTCCGACCCCCACGCCGAGCAGCGGCGCGAGGACGACCGTCGTCATCAGGACCGAGGTCCGCTCCGAGCGCAGCAGCGCGTCGGGGGTCGCGGCGTCCACGGTGTCCGAGGGAGCCGCCAGCACGATCATCAGATAGGCGGCCAGCAGGGCGGCCCCCACCAGCGCGATGCCCTCCGTCGCCGGTGCCAGGAACTGGAACACGCCGAGGGCGAGGATCACCGGCGGCCCGCCGATCACCACCGTGAGCCGCCAGGCCCGGCCCAGCCTCCCGTCGCGGCCGGCCGAGCGGAGCGCCCTGGCGAAGCGCAGCGGATCGGCCCGCCGCCGGGGCGTCGGGGTCTCGTCCCCGAACCACGCCTGCCCGGCCATCCGGACCGCCCCCGCGAGGGCCACCCCGAGGCCCACGCCGGTGCCGAGGCCGAAGGGGTGGCGGGAGCCGGCGACGGAGCGCAACAGCAGGTCGAACAGCAGCGACAGGGCGATCCCCACCGCGATCAGCGCGGGCGCCGCCAGCACCCGCGGCAGCGGCGCGCCGAACAGCCGCCACCAGGCCAGCTCGGCGGTCTCCTGGCGGTTCATCAGCCGGGCGAGGAAGGAGAGCCAGGCCCGCGCCCGCTCCGGCTCCCACCGCCGGGGCGGGTGCAGCCGGTCGGGCGCCGGCGGCAGCGGCGGGAACGACGCGGGCACGATCCGGTCGAGCAGGTGCTGTTCCACCTGCCAGGCGGTCGCGAAGCGCCCGCGGTCCAGCAGTTCGCCCGGCTCCGCGGGCGCCCGCTCGTAGCCGCGCCGCAGCAGCCACACCATCAGCGGCGTCGACAGCGCCCTGCTCACCGGGCCGTCGGGCGCCGAACGGAGCTCGGCCAGCAGCGGCGCCCACTGCGCGGCGCGCGAGGGCTGCCGGGCGCGGTGCAGGTAGGACGCGACGTCGGCGGGGTCGAGCGGCAGCGCCTCGATCGCCGAGTCCACCCGCAGCACGTCCCGCTGGGTCGCCACCAGCTCGCGGTAGGGCTCGGTCCGGCAGATCAGCACCACCCCGCCCTCCTGGCCCAGTTGGCGTCCGAGGGCGCCGAGCACGGCGATCCGCCGGTGCTCGGGCAGCTCGTCGAGGCTGTCCAGGACGGGCAGCAGACGGCGCTCGCTCACCAGCCGGCGAGCCGGGTGGAGCCCGTCCACGCGCGGCAGACCGGGGTGGTCCTCGGTGATCCGGGCGATCAGCCAGTCGTGGAAGTTGACCCGCTCGGCGTCCCAGGACTCCAGCGAGAGCAGGACGGGCACCGGGACGTCCTCGCCCCGGGTGAGCCGGCGGGCGAGCAGTTCCAGGGTGAGCAGCACGGCGAGCGTCGTCTTGCCCGCGCCGGCGCCGCCGAGGATCAGCAGGCGGCGGCGGTCGAGCCCCAGCAGGGCCCCCGCCATCGTGCCGACCCGGTCGCCGCGCCCGCCGAGGTCCGCCCCCGGCCCGAGCGCGGTGCGGCTGTGCACCCAGCGGACGGCCAGCGGTTCGGGGTCGGCCATGTCCCAGGCGTCGGCCTCGGCCCGCCACTGGTACAGCAGGCTGCGGGCGAGCCGCTCCTCGGCGAGGCCGAGCGGGGTCCGGGGCTCCTCGGCCCGGGGCGGCACGGTCAGGTGCAGCTCGCCGTTGAGCACGCCGATCTGCACCAGGTAGTGGACCGTGCTGTCGGTGACGACGTTGCGGATGTTCGTGGGCCCGCGGCCGTGTCCGGAATCCGTCACTCCCCGGTTCCACCCCCCGTGTCGGCTGCTTCCTCCCGGCTTCCTTTCTACCAGCGACGTCCCGCTCTGTTCGACGGACCGTCAGTTCCCGTCCACGATCGGCACCGTGCGCTCACGACGACGGACGCGGGCTTCCCGCCCGTCCGGGCGCCGGCGCCGCACACCTCGGTCGCGGGAGGGGATCGGTGGTGTCCGGCGGAGCACGGCGCCGACGGGGCCGTGAATCGCTCCTCCGGCTCTCGTGGTGCAATGTTGCCCATGGCAACACTTCTCGATGTCGCGCAGAGGTTCCGCTCCCTGCACGTGCCGGGCACGCCGCTGGTCCTGCCCAATGTCTGGGACGGGACTTCCGCCCGTGTGGTCGCGGACGCGGGTGCCGCCGCGATCGCGACCACCAGCGCCGGGGTCGCCTGGTCACTCGGCCGCGGCGACGGCGATCACCTGACCCGCGACCAGGCCCTCGGTGTGATCGCCCGGATCACCGCCGCTGTCGACGTACCGGTCACCGCCGACATCGAACGCGGCTACGCGACCGACCCCGACGGCGTGGCCGAGACCGTCCGGGGCGTCCTCGCGGCCGGAGCCGTGGGCATCAACCTGGAAGACACCTTGCGTCCCGTCGCCGAGCAGGCCGAACGGATCGCGGCCGCCCGCGAGGCCGCGGACGAGACCGGTGTCCCGCTGTTCATCAACGCCCGCATCGACACCCACCGCCTTCCGCCCGGCGACCGCACGACCTGGCTGGACGAAACCCTCACCCGCGCCCACGCCTACGCGGAAGCCGGCGCGGACGGCGTCTTCGTCCTCGGCACACCGGACGCCGAGACGGTCAGGACACTCGTGGGCTCCCAGCCGCTGCCGGTGAACGTCCTGGCCGGCCCCGGCACGCTGTCGGTGTCCGAGCTCGCGGAGGCGGGAGCCGCCCGCGTCAGCGCGGGATCCTCCATCGCCGAGGCCGCGTACGGCCTGGTCCACCGGGCAGCCCGCGAACTGCTGGAGAACGGCACGACGACCACCCTGCGGGGCGGATACGACCACCCCACCCTCAACGCGCTGCTCCTGGCCGAGCCCACACGCTGACACCCGGTCAGGAGCGCGGGCCACAGCCGGATCGCCGCCACGGTGACGTGGCGCTCGACGATGCCGGCGGAGGGAACCCCGCGCCGCACGACATACTCCCGGCGGATTACGCCAGTACCTCGCGGGGGCTACGAACGCCATCGGAACGTTTGCATCCACGGGCCGATTCGATACGGAGCCGCGGAACCTAGCGTCGATCCCATGAAACGCAATCGCCGTACAAGCGCCGTCGCGGTGCTGACGCTCGCCGCCCTCGTCACCGGAACCGGCGCCGGGTTCGCCGCCACGGCCACACCGCCGGCCACACCGGTGTGGCCGGCGGCGGCCACGCACGCGTCCGGCACCGCACCGGCCACGGCCACGGCGCCCACGCGGTCCTTCCACGGCACGCTCCCCGAGCCGACCGGCCCCTACGCCGCCGGCGAGGACATCATCCACCTCACCGACGAGAGCCGTCCCGACCCGTGGGTGCCGTCGTCCGGCCCCCGCCAACTGACCGTCACGATGGTCTACCCGGCCGTCCCCGGGACCGGGACTCCGGCCCCTTACACGACCCTCGCCGAGGCAGCCGGAATCATCCAGCGCCGGAACATGCCGGCGAGCTCCGGCGTCACCCCGGAGAGCCTTTCCGGCGTCACCACTCACGCCTTCGACGGCGCGCGGCCGCAGCGCGGCAAGCATCCGCTGGTGGTCCTCTCACCCGCGTCCGAGAACCCGCGCATGATGCTCACCTCGCTCGCGACCGACCTGGCCAGTCACGGCTACGTCGTCGCGCTCGTCGGCCACACCTACGAGGACAGCGGCGAGACGCTGGCGAACGGCCGGACGCCGCCGTGCGCGATCTGCGACGACCCGACGCGTCTCGACTTCGACTCCGTCGCCGCCAGCCGCGCGCGGGACGTGTCCTTCGTGATCGACCAGTTGACGCGTGGCAATACCGCGTGGCCCCTGGCACACCTCATCGACAAGCACGAGATCGGCATGGCCGGACACTCCCTCGGCGGAGCGGCGGCCGCCGACACGATGATCGCCGACCCGCGGGTACGGGCCGGAGTGAACATGGACGGCACCTTCCACCCGGTCCCGATGCCCGGCCAGATCGACCGGCCGTTCCTCATGCTGGGTGTCTCCGGCAGCCACACGCCCGGCAGCGGCGACGGCATCGTGTGGGACCGGGCCTGGGCCGCCCTCGGCGGCTACAAGAAGTGGCTGACGGTCACCGGCGCCGACCACTTCATCTTCTCCGACGGGGACCTGCTCCTGAAGCAGGCCGGGTTCCCGACGCCGCCCTTCTCCCCGGAACGCGGAGTGGTGATCACCCGTGAGTACGTGACAGCGTTCTTCGACCAGACGCTGAAGGGCATCCACAGTCCGCTGCTGGACGGCCCCTCGCCGAACGATCCGGACGTGCTCTTCCAGCGGTAGGGCTCGGCGTCGCGTTCGTCGCCGCGTTCGTCGTCGCGTTCGTCGTAGGCCGAGACGAAGGTGTCGATGGCCGCGGCCGGTTCGCAGCGGGAGGCGAAC
>NZ_JBHUAF010000206.1:0-14880 GCF_042789895.1 Kitasatospora sp. NPDC056783 | reverse complement strand
GAAGGAGAACCTTCCGGGGGCGCCGTCGCGAGCGGGCCGGTCAGACGGCCGCGGCCTCCAGCGAGGCCTCGGTCGGCTTCTCGGCCTTGCCGGTCCCGCGCAGCGGCACCTCGCGCAGGAACACCGCCGCGGCGATCGCGATCACGGCCACGCCGGCGCCCCACAGGAAGACGGTGTGCATGCCGTTGGACACCGCGTGGTGGTAGGCGTCCTGGACAGCCGGGTCCAGCTGGCGCAGGACCGCCGGGCTCACCTCGCTCGGGTCCTTCATGCCGCCGCCGGCGACGGCCTGCTCGCCGAGCCGGTCCTTCATGGTGTCGGCCACCCGGTTGTTGAACAGCGCGCCGAACAGCGCGACACCGAAGGAACCGCCGATGGTGCGGAACAGGGTGGCGGTGGAGCTGGCCACGCCCATGTCCTTGAGCTCGACGCTGTTCTGCGCCACCAGCATGGTGATCTGCATCAGGAAGCCCATGCCGGCGCCCAGTACGACCATCCAGCAGGCGGAGGTGAAGCTGCTGGTCCCGGTGCCCATGGTGGAGAGCAGGATCATGCCGCCGGTCATCACGAGGGTGCCGATGATCGGGTAGATCCGGTACTTGCCGGTCTTGGTGACGGCCTGGCCGACCACCAGCGAGATCACCAGCATGCCGAACATCATCGGCATCAGCAGCAGCCCGGAGTTGGTGGCCGAGGCGCCCTGGACGATCTGCTGGTAGAGCGGAAGGAAGACGGTCGAGCCGAACATCACGAAGCCGACGACGAACCCGATGATCGAGACCAGGGTGAAGTTCAGGTTCCGGAACAGGCTCAGCGGGAGCATCGGCTCCTCGACCCGCTGCTCCACATAGCAGAAGGTGATCAGCGAGGCGGCGGAGAGCGCGGCCAGGCCGAGGATCTCCTTGGAGCCCCAGGCGTACTGCTGGCCGCCCCAGGTGGTGATCAGCACCAGCGAGGTGATGCCGACGGTGAGCAGGACGGCGCCCAGGTAGTCGACCTTGGCGGTGCTGCGGACCTTCGGCAGCTTCAGCGTGACGACGACCACCGCGAGCGCGACCAGGCCGAGCGGCAGGTTGATGTAGAAGGTCCAGTGCCAGCTCAGGTGGTCGGTGATGAAGCCGCCGACCAGCGGGCCGCCGATGGTGGCGAGGGCCATCACCGCGGCGAACATGCCCTGGTACTTGCCGCGGTCGCGCGGCGGGACGAGGGCGCCCATGATCGACATGACGCCGACCATCAGACCGCCGGCGCCCAGGCCCTGGACGGCGCGGAAGCCGATCAGCTCGTTCATGTTCTGCGACAGGCCGGACAGCGCCGAACCCACCAGGAAGATCACGATCGAGGTGAGGAAGGTGCCCTTGCGGCCGTACATGTCGCCGAGCTTGCCCCAGATCGGGGTGGAGGCGGCGGTGGCCAGGGTGTACGAGGTGACCACCCAGGACAGGTGCTTGGCACCGCCGAGGTCGCCGACGATGGTCGGCATGGCGGTGCCGACGATCAGGTTGTCAAGCATGGCCAGCAGCATGGTGACGACCAGGCCGACCATCACGAGGCGGATCTCGCGGGGTGACCGCGGCTGCTCCTCCTCGGCCGTCTTGGCCTCCGGCTCCGGGCCGGCGGTCTTGGACTGTGACATGGGTGGGGTCTCCCGGAGGGTGGTTCTTGGACGGAGCGTCGGGCCGTGCGGCGGCTCACTTACTTGTCGCCCGGCTAGTTATTCGACCGTCGGCACGGTAAGTTGTTTCCTAGCCGGTCGTCAAGCCAGTTTCCCGACCGGCCGTCTGGGCAGGGAGAATGAGCCCGGGACGGACACCACCTCGGGGTCCGCGCAGTCACCGACGCAGTCATGAGGCAGGCCATGGGCACTCCGCACAGCCCCCGCAGCGACACCCGGGCTCGCATCATCGAGGTGTCGTTGGAGCTCTTCTCGGAGCAGGGCTACGAGCAGACCTCACTGCGCGAGATCGCCGACCGCCTCGGCGTCACCAAAGCCGCGCTCTACTACCACTTCAAGACCAAGGACGACATCGTCCTGGGCATCGTCGACCGGATGGCCGCGCCGCTCGACGAGACCATCGCGTGGGGCCGCGAGCAGACCTGGAGCCCGAAGACGCGCGACGAGCTGATCCGCCGCTTCGCGGACGGCATGGCCGAGCGGGCCCCGCTGCTGCGGTTCTTCCACGAGAACCAGCCCGCACTGCGCGAATCCCCGGCCGGGCTGGCCTTCAAGGAGCGCATGATCACCATGGTGCAGCTGGTGAACGGGCCGAACGCGGACTTCCACGACCGGCTGCGGGCCGCGATGGCCCTGTTCTCCATCCACTCGGCGCTGTTCCTGGTCAAGGAGGGCGGGCACTGCGGCCACCCCGAGCAGAACGTCTGGGGGGAGCCGCTGGAGCCTGCGCCCACCCTGAGCGACGCGATCGAGGTGGCCCGGGAGGTCGCGCTGGAGATCGGCGGCCGGATCCAGCGGCCCGCCGACGAAGCCGACGCTGAAGCCGCCGCCGAAGCCTGAGCGGGCCGGGCGCCGAAGCCGGCGCCCGAGTGGGCGGCGGGGGCGGGCGGCAGGCGGTGGCTCAGAAGTCCGTGACGCCGTGCCCCGCGAGGTACGCGATCGGGTTGACCACCGCGCCGTAGCGGTTGTTGGTGCGGATCTCGAAGTGGAGGTGCGGGCCGGTCGAGTTGCCGGTGCTCCCGGACAGTCCGATCCGCTCGCCCGCCGACACCCGCTGCCCCGCCGAGACGGTCACCGAGGACATGTGCGCGTACTGCGCGAAGTGCCCGTCCGCCAGCCGCAGCACGACCTCCTTGCCGTACGCGCCGTCCCAGCCGGCCGACACCACGGTCGCGTTGCCGACGGCCAGCAGCGGGGTGCCCGGGGAGACGGCGAAGTCCACTCCGGTGTGGTACCCGGCCGCGTACCCGCGGTTGGCGATCCCGTACGGGTTGCTGGTCGGGGCGTTCGGCACCGGCGCCGACCACTCGGGATCCGGCGCGGACTCGGGCTCGGGGGCGGCCTCGGAGCCGGCCTCGGACCCGGGCGCGGGTTCCGCCTCCTCCGGGGCCGGCTCGGCGGCGGGATCCGGATACGGCGGCTCCAGCGGCAGCAGGTTGGCCGCCACCCCCACGAACTCCTGCGCCGAGTCGCCTTCGTCGGGCAGTTTGTACGGGCTGGGGCCGGCCACCTGGACCAGTCCCGCGTTGGGCACCTCCGCCCGCGGCACGGTGAAGGCCGAACTGCCCGGCGTGGTGGGCCGCACGGTCTGCGCCGAGGCGGTGCCCGGCGTGACCACCAGCAGCACACCGGCGATCAGCACCGCCGCCGCCCCGGCCGAGCCCAGCGCGTGGTCGTGCTCGGCCCGCTGGCGGCTGCCCGGCAGCGTGGCGTGCCGGGGCGTCCCGAGGGTGCGCAGGGGTGCGGCATGGGTGCGGACGGCGTGGCCGATCCTGGGCTGCCAGGCCGCGGCCTGGGCCGCGGCGCGGGCGGCGAGCCGGCGCAGGGCCGGCCCCACGGACGGGACGGTGGACATCGCTTGCCGTACCTCACGGTCGTACGAGGGCAGCACGAAGGGCCCGTTCGGGCGTGTGCTGAGCGGGGGACCACTCAGGTTTAACGGTCACCGAGCGGACTCCCAAACGGCGTGACGTACTACGGCGTGTAGTCAGCGTGGCGCCGGATATTCAAACCGACGGAGTAACGATCATGAGATCCGATCGACCACGACCGCTCCGAAGCGCCCCGCCGGTCACCCCCGCCCGGCTACTACCGCCGGTCGTATCGCTTCGGAAGCCTGTGACCATCACCACTGCTCCCGGAAAGCGTCCGGCCCGCCCCCGCGCGCTGCGGGGACGGGCCGGACGTGGAGTTGTTCAGAGCTGCCTGGTCACAGGCCGATCGCTACCGGGGGGTGGCGATCAGTTGTCGACCGGGCGGACCCGGATCCAGGTCTCCAGGTAGTTCGAGGACTCGTTCTCGACCTCGATGCTGGTCCCGGTCTTCGGGACGTCGACACCGCTGTACGGGTTGTCCTTGTTCCACCAGGACTTCAGGTCGTTGAACTCGTCGACGCCCTTGGCCTTCGGGATGACGGTCTCGACGCCGGCCTTGTGCAGGGTCAGACCGGAGGTGCGGCGGGAGCCGAAGGTGGAGTCGTAGCCCTGCATGCGCGGACGCATCAGGGTGCCGTCGGTCCACTTCAGCGGGGTCGGGTGCGAGTCGACCGGCAGGACGAGGCCCTGGCCCGGGTGGATGCTGACGTTGTTGTCCGTCTGCGACTCGTCCCAGTACCAGATCAGCAGGCCGGGCTGGTACGGGTAGTACTCGACCCAGTTCGGGCGGTCGGCGAAGCCGAAGTTGTACGGGCCGGTCTTCAGGGTCCGGTCGAAGGACACGTACTGCCGGTTCTCCGCGATGTAGTACTGCGCGTAGTCCTTGGTGTACGAGCCGCCGAAGCGGGAGAAGCCGTCGGCCACCCAGCCGTTGTCACCCTTTTCGACGTCGTCGCTGAACACGGTGGCGCCGTCGGCGACGACCGCGATGTTGTCCAGCGTCAGGCCGCGGTAGTGCAGGCCGCCGTCGGTGGTGTTGTGGTAGCGGAACTTGATCTGCTTGCCCGCGTAGGCGTCCAGGTTGAAGGACAGGTCGCCCCAGGCGGCCACCTGGCCGCTGATGGCCGGGCGGCCGTTCTCGCGGGGCAGCGCGGCGCCGTTCCAGGTGCCGTCGACGACGGTCCAGGTCTTGCCACCGTCGGTGGAGGCCTCGCCGAACGCGTAGTCGAAGTCCTGCTCCAGCTCGAACCAGGCCTTGGCGTCGATGCTGGCCTTGGTCTTGCCGGTCAGGTCGATGTCACGGGTGAGCGTGACGTTCAGGTTGTCGGCGCTGCCGCTCCACCACTCACTGCTGCCGCCGAACGGCTTGTTGATCTGGGTGGTGATGCTCTTCTTCGGCAGGTCGACGATCAGGCCCTGCGGCAGGTCGCTGTTGTACTCCGCCGGGCCGATGTGGTGGGTCGACTCCTTGCCGGCCTTGGCGCGGTCGACCTTCAGCCAGCCGAGCTGGTACTTGCTCCAGCCGTCGAGGTCGTTGGGCATGTCGCCGATGGCGCCCTTGCCCTCACCGAGCCAGGAACCGGAGGACATCAGCGACCAGAAGCCGACCGAGTTGTCGATGCCCTTGCCGGCGGTGTCGTAGAGGTCCGGCAGACCGAGGTCGTGGCCGTACTCGTGGGCGAAGACGCCGAGGCCGCCGTTCTCCGGCTGCATCGTGTAGTCGCCGATCCACAGGCCGCTGTTGCCGACCTGGACGCCGCCGAGCTTGTTGCCCTCGGGGCCGGCCGTGCCCTGCAGGTTGCCGTAGACGTACGAGCGGTGCGCCCACAGGGCCTTGTTGCCCTGCTTGCCGCCACCGGCCGACTTGTCCTCGCCGGCGTGCACGATCTGGAAGTGGTCGATGTACCCGTCGGGCTGGTTGAAGTTCCCGTCGTGGTGCGAACCGTAGCGGTCCCACTGGTCGTACTGGGCCAGGGTCGCCTTGATCTGCGCCTCGGTCTGGCCCTTGGCCTGCTGGTCCTTGTACCAGATGTCCACGGCGTCGCGGATCAGGTCCTGGGCGCTGGCGCAGACGTTGGAGCCGCAGTAGTCGGAGCCGTAACGGGCCTCGTTCCACGGCACCCGCACCCAGTCCGAGACCACACCGTCGACCGAGTAGCGGCCCGAGGACTGCTGCTCGTAGTAGGTCTTCAGCGAGGGCTTGTCCTTGCCGAAGTACAGGTCCTGGAAGTGCTGCTGGTTGTAGTCGGCCTGCCACGCGGTCGAGTTGTTGGTGGCCGGGTTCGGCTTCTCGATCTCGTTGTGCTTCGGGCCGGCCTCGCCGCCGTACTTGATCTTGCCGTCCGCCGTCTTGGTGGTGTTGTCCACCTGGTCACCGAAGTCGACGAGGATGGTGAAGATCTTGTCCGTGCGCTCGCGGGCGAGCTCGACGTACTTGTCCTTGCCGAGCTTCACGCTGGTGCTGCCGTTGTGCTTCTCGACCTGGGCGGTGCCGTTGAGCAGCTGCTCGGTGGCGGCCTTCTGCTCGGCCGTCACCTTCGCGGTCAGCGGGCCCGGGATGTTGTGCTCGGTGTTGGCCTGGACGGCCGCCTCGGCGGGGTCCCGCAGGACCGGCGCCGTGCCGCCCGCGGCGACGGCGCTGCTCGGGAACAGGCCCGCGCCGAGCGTGACTATGACCGCCGTGGCCGTGGCGGCCGCAGCGGTTCTCCTGATGTTCTTCAACGTTGTGACGTCCTCCCCGACCGGGGCCAGCTCTTGGCCAAAGCCCGGCAAACCAAAATGAAAGACAGGTGGACGTCATTTGATACAAGCGTGCACGGAAAAGATAGACCTTGACCGTGACATGGTCACGGCGCTATGCTCCGCGACTTCTCATCAGCTGACCATCTGTCAACCGTATGCTGGTTAAACGTTACTGAGAAACAGGGCGCACCCGCACCTTCCAGAGCGGGGGCCAGCTGTCCCGGTAGGTACCGTTCCGGTTCGGGCCGAGGCGGAACGCACCGAGCCCCCGGCGCGAACGCCGGGGGCTCGGTGGCTGTGAAGTTGTCTGTTAAAAGTTGGGTTACTTCGTCAGGTCCGGACCGGACGAGGCGACCGCGGCCGGGGTGTCCGCGACGGCCGACTTCTCCTCGCCGCGGAAGGTGAACTTGGCTTCCTTGCCCTCGCCCTCGACGTCGACGACGACGATGTGGCCGGCCCGCAGCTCACCGAAGAGGATCTTCTCGGAGAGGTGGTCCTCGATCTCGCGCTGGATGGTGCGGCGCAGCGGACGGGCACCCAGGATCGGGTCGTAGCCGCGCTTGGCCAGCAGCTTCTTGGCCTCGACGCTGAGCTCCAGGCCCATGTCCTTGTCCTTGAGCCGCTCGTCCACCTTGGCGATCATGAGGTCGACGATCTGGATGATGTCGTCCTCGGACAGCTGGTGGAACACCACGATGTCGTCGACACGGTTCAGGAACTCGGGGCGGAAGTGCTGCTTGAGCTCCTCGCCGACCTTCGCCTTCATCCGCTCGTACCCGGTCTGGGTGTCACCCGTGGCCGCGAAGCCCAGGTTGAAGCCCTTCGAGATGTCCCGGGTGCCGAGGTTGGTCGTCATGATGATGACGGTGTTCTTGAAGTCGACCACGCGGCCCTGGGAGTCGGTCAGGCGACCGTCCTCCAGGATCTGCAGCAGCGAGTTGAAGATGTCCGGGTGGGCCTTCTCGACCTCGTCGAAGAGGACGACGGAGAACGGCTTGCGGCGGACCTTCTCGGTCAGCTGGCCGCCCTCCTCGTAGCCCACGTATCCGGGCGGGGAGCCGAACAGCCGGGAGACGGTGTGCTTCTCGGAGAACTCGGACATGTCGAGCGCGATCAGCGCGTCCTCGTCGCCGAACAGGAACTCCGCCAGCGTCTTGGACAGCTCGGTCTTACCGACGCCGGACGGGCCGGCGAAGATGAACGAACCGCCGGGGCGCTTCGGGTCCTTGAGGCCCGCACGGGTGCGCCGGATGGCCTGGGAGAGCGCCTTGATGGCGTCCTTCTGGCCGATGACGCGCTTGTGCAGCTCGTCCTCCATGCGCAGCAGGCGGGACGTCTCCTCCTCGGTCAGCTTGAAGACCGGGATGCCGGTGGCGGTGGCCAGGACCTCGGCGATGAGCTCCTCGTTGACCTCCGCGACGACGTCCATGTCGCCGGCCTTCCACTCCTTCTCGCGCTTGGCCTTGGCCTGCAGGAGCTGCTTCTCGTCGTCGCGCAGGGACGCGGCCTTCTCGAAGTCCTGCGCGTCGATCGCGCTCTCCTTCTCGCGGCGCACGTCGGCGATCTTCTCGTCGAACTCGCGCAGGTCCGGCGGCGCGGTCATCCGGCGGATGCGCATCCGGGAACCGGCCTCGTCGATCAGGTCGATCGCCTTGTCCGGCAGGAAGCGGTCCGAGATGTACCGGTCGGCCAGGGTGGCGGCGGCGACCAGGGCGGCGTCCGTGATGGAGACCCGGTGGTGGGCCTCGTAGCGGTCGCGCAGACCCTTGAGGATCTCGATGGTGTGGGGCAGCGAGGGCTCCGCGACCTGGATCGGCTGGAAGCGGCGCTCCAGCGCGGCGTCCTTCTCCAGGTGCTTGCGGTACTCGTCCAGGGTGGTGGCACCGATGGTCTGCAGCTCGCCGCGGGCCAGCATCGGCTTGAGGATGCTGGCGGCGTCGATGGCGCCCTCGGCGGCGCCCGCGCCGACCAGGGTGTGCAGCTCGTCGATGAACAGGATGATGTCGCCGCGGGTGCGGATCTCCTTGAGGACCTTCTTCAGGCGCTCCTCGAAGTCACCGCGGTAGCGCGAGCCGGCCACCAGGGCGCCCAGGTCCAGCGTGTAGAGCTGCTTGTCCTTGAGCGTCTCCGGGACCTCGCCCTTGACGATCGCCTGCGCCAGGCCCTCGACCACGGCGGTCTTGCCGACGCCGGGCTCACCGATCAGCACCGGGTTGTTCTTGGTGCGGCGGGACAGCACCTGCATGACCCGCTCGATCTCCTTCTCGCGCCCGATGACCGGGTCGAGCTTGGCCTCGCGGGCGGCCTGGGTGAGGTTGCGGCCGAACTGGTCCAGGACCAGCGACGTCGACGGGGTGCCCTCGGCGGGCCCGCCGGCCGTGGCCGACTCCTTGCTGCCGCCGGTCTGGTAGCCGGAGAGCAGCTGGATGACCTGCTGGCGCACCCGGTTGAGGTCGGCGCCCAGCTTCACCAGGACCTGGGCGGCGACGCCCTCGCCCTCGCGGATCAGGCCGAGCAGGATGTGCTCGGTGCCGATGTAGTTGTGGCCGAGCTGAAGGGCCTCGCGGAGCGACAGCTCCAGGACCTTCTTCGCCCGGGGGGTGAAGGGAATGTGACCGGACGGGGCCTGCTGGCCCTGGCCGATGATCTCCTCGACCTGCTGGCGAACGGCCTCAAGGGAAATCCCGAGGCTCTCCAGGGCCTTGGCGGCGACGCCCTCGCCCTCGTGGATCAGACCCAGGAGGATGTGCTCGGTGCCGATGTAGTTGTGGTTGAGCATCCGGGCTTCTTCCTGAGCCAGGACGACAACCCGCCGCGCGCGGTCGGTGAACCTCTCGAACATCGTTTATCGCTCCTCAGAGCGGTCGGGCAGTTCGGGGTCCGTCCCCGCCCTGTCCTTCCGCATGCTAGTCCCGCTCAGCGGCGCGGCCCACGGATTCACTCCCCGGTAGAGGAGCGAGATGCTGCGCGACCAGCCGACACCAATCCCAACCTGATGCTGGGAATCGGTGTTCCCACAGATGGGCCGGATGCACCGGATTCCGCTACGCCATCGGCGAACACGTGCCGCCGGGGGCGAGGCCGGAACCGTCCGGCCGGTCACGCATACCGCCCCTGGACGGACCGAAGAACCCGTCCACCTGCATTCATACCCGGTGTCGGGGTGGTTCTCGCGCAGTTTCCGCGGTGGCGGTGTTCGCCTGGCGAGAAGTCGGGCCGTGGCGGCGGCGGTTGAACGGTGGCCGAGTCGGCCGGTGGGCCGACCCTGTGGTGTCGGCGTTACCGCTTCGCCCTTACAGCGTTGCACAGCCGGTGATTGTTCCGCCGCCCGAACGGCGGCCCGGACGGTGGCTCGGACAGCGGCCCGATCGGGCGGTTCGGACGGCGGCCCGGACCCGGGGGCCCGGGCACGCGCCGCGGGGCGCGGAGGAGCCTCCTCCGCGCCCCGTGCGTGTCAGTGCGGCGCCGTGTACCGGCCGCCGGAGCCCCGCACCCGCTCCGCCGGGCCCGCGGCGCCGGGATCAGGACGCGTTGGCCTGCTCGTAGGCCTCGCGGACGTTGCTCGGCACCCGGCCGCGGTCGTTGACGTCCATGCCCTGCTCCTTGGCCCAGGCACGGATCTTGGCGGTGTCCGGCGCACCGCCGGACGGACGCGCCGCACCGCCGCGGCCCGGGCGGCGGGCGCCGGCGAGCCGGCCGCTCTGCTTGCGGCCCTTCTCCACGTACGGCGCCAGCAGACCGCGGAGCTTGTCCGCGTTGGCGCTCTTCAGGTCGATCTCGTAGGCAACGCCGTCGAGCGCGAACGTCACCGTCTCGTCCGCCGAACCGCCGTCGAGATCGTCTTCAAGAATGACCTGCACCCTCTGTGCCACGGGCTTCCCTTTCCGCTAAACGACCCATTGCCTGAGGAAAGGAAAGCGCCTTTCTCCGGAAAACACAAACCCTTGACCCCGATGGAGCGGCTCAGAGGTGCAGCAGCATGCGCGAGTTGCCCAGAGTGTTGGGCTTCACGCGCTCCAGGTCGAGGAACTCCGCGACGCCTTCATCGTACGAGCGGAGGAGTTCTTCATAGACATCCGTAGCGACCGCCGCCGGGTCTGTCGTACCATCATCGGTTTCCTGGAGCTCGCCGATCTCGACGAAACCGTGTTTCGCGAAGAAGGCGACCTCGAACGTCAAGCAGAAAATCCGACGGACGCCCAGCCAGCGCGCCGTCTGCACCAGCTTCTCCAGCAGCAGGTGTCCGATCCCGGAGCCGCGGACGGCCGGATCCACCGCGAGCGTGCGGACCTCGGCGAGGTCCTCCCACATCACGTGCAGCGCGCCGCAGGCCACCACCGTGCCGTCGTCGTCGCGTTCCGCGACCCAGAACTCCTGGACTGATTCGAACAGTGTGACTGTGGGCTTGTCCAGCAGAATGCCGTGTCGCGCGTAGTCGTCGATGAGCCGGCGTACGGCCCGAACGTCGGTGGTCCGCGCCCGGCGGATGGTGACCTCCATGGTCGGGACGTTATCGCGCCGCTCCCGGTTCCGTCCCACGGGTATCGGATCCCGGGGCCGCGGAATCCGGGCCGGCCGGATCGGACGGGAACAGCGCGGCCACCCGCAACGCGTCCCGGAGCGCTTCGCGTTGCTCGGGCGACATCAGGCCGAAGAAGTGCACCAGGGCCGCCGCCGGATTGTCACTGGTGGCCCAGGCGTCGTTCATCAGAGCCGCCGTGTACGCCTCACGCGAGGAGACCGGTTCATATCGATAGGCCCGGCCGACCCGCTCGCGGCGCAGCCAGCCCTTTCTGTGGAGCTTGTCCAGGACGGTCATCACCGTGGTGTACGCGATTTCGCGTTCCGACCGCAGATCCAGGAGAACCTCGCGAACCGTCACCGGTCGGTTCCACTGCCAGACCCGGGTCATGATGGCGTTCTCAAGTTCGCCGAGTTGCCGGACCATAGTGCGGCCAGGATAGGGAGTGAATGGGGCAAATCTTGTGAAGTGCGCCAAACCGGCGCGCCGCCACCCCCGGGAATCGGGAATGGCGGCGCGGTGGTCGTCGGAACGGCCGACGGGTCAGTCGAGGTCTTCCTTGGCCCGTTGGGCCCCGCCCTGGCTGCGGACGATGGCCCGCACCAGGAATCCGAAGCCGATCGCCATGACCAGCGGCGGCACGATCGCGCTGACGTAGTCCATCAGGTCACTCCTCCTCGGTCTTCTCCGCCGTCGCGGCGGAAGCCTTCGGCTCCGGCTTCACCAGCGGGAAGAGCACCGTCTCCCGGATGTTCTTGCCGGTCAGCAGCATGATCAGGCGGTCCACGCCGAGGCCGAGGCCACCGGTCGGGGGCATCGCGTACTCCAGGGCGCGCAGGAAGTCCTCGTCCACCTGCATCGCCTCGACGTCGCCGCCGGCCGCCAGCAGCGACTGGGCCGTGAGGCGGGCGCGCTGCTCGACCGGGTCGACCAGCTCGGAGTAGGCGGTGCCGATCTCGGTCCCGAAGATCACCAGGTCCCACTTCTCGGCCACGCCGGGCTGCGAGCGGTGCTGGCGGGTCAGCGGGGAGACCTCGGTCGGGTAGTCCTTGATGAAGGTCGGCCGGACGGCGTTCTCCTCCAGCAGGCGCTCGACCATCTCCAGCACGATCTGACCGTGGCCCCAGTCCTTCTCGAACGGGATGCCGTGCTCGGTGGCCAGCCTGCGCAGCTCCTCGACGCCGGTCTCCGGGGTGACCTCGGCGCCCAGGCGGGCGGAGATGCCCGGGTAGACCCGGACCTCCTCCCACGGCTCGGCCAGGTCGATCTCGTGCTCGACGCCGTGCGCGTCCACGCCCTTGATCACCGTGGTGCCCAGCGCGTCCCGCGCCGCGTTGACGATCGTCTCGCGGATCAGCGCGGCCTGGGTGTCGTAGTCGCCGTACGCCTCGTACGACTCCAGCGAGGTGAACTCCGGGTTGTGGGTGGAGTCCGCGCCCTCGTTGCGGAAGTTGCGGTTGATCTCGAAGACCTTCTCGGCGCCGCCGACCACCAGCCGCTTGAGGTACAGCTCGGGGGCGATGCGCATGTAGAGGTCGATGTCGTACGCGTTGATGTGCGTCTTGAACGGACGCGCGTTGGCGCCGCCGTGCACCGGCTGGAGCATCGGGGTCTCGACCTCGATGTAGCCCTGGTCCTCGTAGGTGCGGCGGATCGAGCGGACGACCTTGCTGCGCAGGTGCAGGATCTCGCGGGCCTCGGGGTTGACGATCAGGTCCACGTAGCGCTGGCGGACCCGGGCCTCCGGGTCGGTCAGGCCCTTGTGCTTGTCCGGCAGCGGACGCAGGCACTTGGCGGTCAGCTCCCAGCGGTCCACCATCACGGACAGCTCGCCGCGCTTGGAGGTGATCACCTCGCCCTCGACGCCGACCTGGTCGCCGAGGTCGATGTCGGTCTTCCAGGCGGCCAGCCGCTCCGGGCCCAGCTTGTCCAGGGAGAACATCACCTGGAGGTCGCCGGTGCCGTCGCGCAGGGTGGCGAAGCAGAGCTTGCCGCCGGTGCGGGAGAGGATCACGCGGCCGGTGACGCCGGCCCGCTCGCCGGTCGCGGTGTCCGGCTCCAGATCGGGGTGCTTGGCACGCAGGTCCGCGATGGTGGTGGTGCGGGGGAATCCGACCGGGTACGGGTCGACGCCGGCCGCCCGGAGCCGGTCCAGCTTCTCGCGCCGGACGCGCATCTGCTCGGGAAGGTCGTCGGTCGCGGGAACAAGGCTCTGATCGCTCACCCCACAAGGGTAGCCAGCCACACGCGGTGCTCCGCGCCGGGATGACGCCGAAGGGAGGCCGCCGTCGCGACCTCCCTCGGAACGGACACGAACGGCTCAGCCGGTGCCGGTGGCGAGCTCGATGTCCTCGGGGTCCGGCTCGGCGGGCGGAGCGGGGTGGGCCGCGGGCTTGGTGCGGCGGCCGAACAGCTCGGCGGGGGTGGGCATCCGGTGCGGGCGGGGCGGGTTCTGCGGGGCGGCGGGCTGCTCCGGGCGGGAGTCGGTGCTGCTCATGGTGGTCCGTCCTCCTACAGGGGTGGGGTGACTGTGCGGCGGTGCGGCGGGGCTCGGTACGGCCACCAGGTGGCGGTGCTGCGCGCCGGCGAGGGCGAGCCGTTCGCGGACGGCGGCCTCGGCCAGCGCGTGGCAGCGACCGGCCAGCCGGGAGCGGCGGGCCCGCTCGCCGTGGCCGCAGGGCTGGCGGCTCAGCCCGCGCAGGGCGGTGAGGTCCTCCGGCCCGGGCAGGTACCCGTCGGACACCGCCTCCTCCAGCCGCTGCAGGTAGCCGGGGGCGCTGCCGGGCAGGGCGGAGCGGTAGCGTCCGAGGTCGTCGAGGAGGAAGGCGCGCAGGCGGCCGCCCTCGTGGACGGCCTCGTCGATCGCCTCGGTCAGGCGCAGCGCGTCCTGGACGTCCTCCGCCCAGAGTTCGGCGCCCGGCCAGGCGAAGGCCGGGTGGTCGGGCCCCTGGAGGTGGACGGGGACGGCGGGGTGCAGGGCTTGGGCGAGGGCGCGGCGCAGCACGCGGACTTCGTCGGCGCTGAAGGCCATGCCGCCGCGCGATCCGTGTGGCGTAGGCATGGGCTGACACTACGTGAGGAATATCCGATTTGTCGGTAGCGTCGCGGCCGAACCGCTCGCGTTCGGGCTCGGTGGGGAAATCGTTTCGCCGCCGCCTGTAACGCCGCCCCGGGCGCACCTGGTCATCCAGGTGTCAGGGGAGAACGAGCGAGGGGGCCGGGCAGGATGCGACCGGACGGTCAGGACAGGGCGGCCCGGGGCCGACGGCGGGACGAGGACTTCCAGGCCTTCGCGGCCTCCCGGGCCCGGCCGCTCTACCGGTCCGCCTGCCTGCTCACCGGCGGGGACACCCACCTCGCCGAGGACCTGGTGCAGGAGGCGCTGGGGCGGATCTACGTCCAGTGGCACCGCACCTCCTGGTTCGCCGCCAAACCCCGGATCGACAACCCGGCGGGGTACGCCCACACCGTGCTGGTGCGGGCCTTTCTCTCGCACCGGGGCCGCCGCTCCAGCGGTGAGCGGCCGGTCGACGCGGTGCCGGACGGCGCGGCCCCGCAGGGCGACCCGGAACTGCGGATGACCCTGCTGGACGCGCTCGGCCGGCTCGCGCCGCGCGACCGGGCGGTGCTGGTGCTCCGCTACTGGGAGGACCGCAGCGTCGAGGAGACCGCCGGAATCCTGCGCAGCACCCCGGGCGCCGTCCGGACCCAGGCGTTCCGTGCCCTCGGCCGGATCCGGGCCGTCCTCGGCGACGGCATCGGGGAACTCGCCGAGCGCTGAGCCGGCGCCGCACGACACTTCAACCCACTTGGCAGAGAGGCTGGTTCAGCATGTCCGCAGCACACTACGGGCCCGACGAGCGGTTCGAGCGGGCCTTCACCGAGGCCATCACCGAGGCCGGAGGGGCCTTCGACACCGAGGCCGCCCGGCTGGTCGACACCGGCTGGTCGCACGGCCGCCGGCTGCGCCGCAGGCGGCGGATCGGCACCGCGGCGGGCGCCGCCGCGCTGGCCCTGGCCGGGGTGGGCGGAGCCGCGCTCGGCGGTCTGCTGCCGGGGCCCGGCTC
>NZ_JBHUAF010000205.1:0-14895 GCF_042789895.1 Kitasatospora sp. NPDC056783 | reverse complement strand
ACACGGCACCACGCCGCGGGACCGGAACCTGACACCGGTCCCGCGGCAACCCTGCTGACTGATCAGGAGCTCCACATGACGATGTCCCCGGAGACGGCGCTGCTCCGCCTCCTCCCCGTTCCCCACACGGCCGCCCCGGGCGGGCGCGGCTTCCCCCTCCGCGCAGGCACCCCCGTCGTGGTCGCCGACTCCGAGCTGCTGACCAGCGCCGCCCTCTTCGCAGAGCGCCTCGCGGCGGAGACCGGGCTGGTGCTCGGCCGGGTCGAGGTCGGCGCCGCGCGGCCCGGCGCGATCAGCGTCCGCGTGGATCCCGCCGACCCGGCGATCGCCGCGATCCCCGTGGCTCGCGGCGTATCCGCGTCCGGGGACGACCTCGGCGCGGAGCGCCACGCCCTCACCGTGGACGGCGACGGCATCCGCGTCGTGGGCGCTTCCGCGGCCGGCGTGCACCGCGCGCTGACCACCCTGGTCGCGCTCGCCGAACAGCTCCCGGTCGACTCGACGGGCGTCGGGCTGCCCGCCCTGGCCCTCACGGACGGCCCAGCCCTCGCCTGGCGCGGCCTCTCACTGGACGTGGCCCGCGCGAGGGTCTCGGTCGCCGAGGTGTGCCGGGTGATCGACCTGCTCGACCGCTACAAGCTGAACGTGCTGCACCTGCACCTGACCGACGACCAGGCCTGGCGCCTGGAGATCAGCTCCCGGCCGGAGCTGACGCACGGCCAGGAGCCCGGCGCCTTCTTCACCCAGGCGCAGTACCACGAGGTCGTCGCCTACGCAGCCGCGCGCCACATCACCCTCGTGCCCGAGATCGACATGCCCGGCCACAGCAGCGCCGCGATCGCCGCCTACCCGGAGCTGAGCTCGGCGGAAGTGACGGCCCTACCGGGCTCGACCGAGGAGATGTGGGCCAAGCTCGTCGCGGGCGAGCTCCGGCCGCTGTGGCTGGAGCCCGGACGCCCGGAAGTGTGGCGGTTCGTCGAGGAGGTGATCGCCGAGCTCGCGGCGCTCACACCCGGGCGATTCCTCCACATCGGCGGGGACGAGGCCTTCGGCATGCCCGCGACGGACCACCGGGCGTTCGTGGCCCGTGCGCGCGAACTGGTCCGCGCCCACGGCAAGGAGCCGGTCGGCTGGCAGGAGGCGATCCGGGTGGCGTCCGCTCCCGGCGAACTCGTCCAGCTCTGGATCGACGAGGAGCTGGCCCCCGACCCGGCGCACCCGTTCATGACCATGCTCCCGCCCGAAGTGACGGACATGCTCCTGTCGACCTCCCGCGAGTCCACCGAGGACACCGCCCTGATGGCCGAGCAGCAGGCGCGCGTTCTGGTCTCCTCCCGCGGAGGCGCCTACCTCGACCGCCCCTACGCGGAGGCCGTCAGCGGCGAGGCCGAGGATCGCCGCGCCCGCCTCGGGCACCCGCTCTACCCGCCGGTGACGCTGCGCGACGCCTGCACTGCGCCGATCGAGGGCCTCGACACCGAGACCCCCTTCGAGGTCGCGGGCTTCGAGGCGGTGCTCTGGTGCGAGACCGTGAAGAACGCCGACGACCTGTTCTTCCTGCTGCTCCCCCGCCTCCCCGCCCTCGCCGACCGCGCCTGGTCCCCGGGCCCCGCCCGCAGCTGGGACGACCTGCGCACCCGCCTCGCCGCCCAGTCCCCCGCCTGGCACCGCCACGGGCTCACCTGGTTCCCGGCACCGTCGGTCGACTGGACCTAGCGGCCGGCCGGCGGCCCGTCATGCCACCCGTGTGGAGCGGTTCGCCGGCGCGAGCGAGCCCCGGCCGCGCAACGACTGCCTGGGCGGCCGGGGTCCCGAGTGCCATGAGCGGGGGGCTCACCTCCGCCGACAGGCCGCCACTGGACCGCGACCGGTCCGCGCTGGACGAGGGGTCGTGCCCTCGTCCAGCGCGTCACGTGTGTTCTGGCGTGCCGAGCACCGGCGGCGGTCATGTCCGCGACGGCCGACTGCTCCTCGAACGACGCACCAGGGGCGGTGAGCGCAGGCCGGTCGACCGCGACGAACTGCACGGGCTGCCGGAAGTCGGGCAGCGGCGAATAGGGGTGGAGAGCCGCACGCAATACTACCCGTACCCTGATGCGTCGCTCAGCCCCGACGACGGCCGAGTCGGATCCATCGCGAACCTGGTCCAGTGCAGCGGCCGGTCGTCGGGCGCCGGCAGGTCGCCCGAGCGCACCGACGAGGGTCGCGGTGCGGGCGACACGGCGAGCGGTCATCATGACGCGGGCATTGCGTTCGACCCGGCGTCACGACCTGAGCACCTCGATGGCAGGCGCCTCCGATCACGCCATCAGACCGGCATCTGTCCGACTTCGGCCACCGGCCGTCGTGATCAGGACGGTGTTGCCGGAAAGGCGTTTGACGGTACATCGCCAGTGAAGAGATCGTGTGCGGCATTCATGCGCCGCTCATGAGCGAACCGGGGGGTTCTCCAGCCATGCCTTCGTACGATCACGGCACGTCACCCGTGCCGACCTCGTCCACACCGGGGCCGGACGGCTCCGGACCACCCGCCGGGCGCCCACGGCCCGGCCCGGTGGCCCGCGGCGCCCGGGGCCGGCCTTGCGCTCTTCGTAGGCGCGCTGGTGGTCGGCGATCTGTGTGAGCAGCCGGGCCTCGGCGGTGGTGGCGAGTGCGGGGTCCCGGACCAGCGGGGAGCGGGCGCGGACCAGCGCGCCGGGTGCGTACAGCGGCAGGGCCTTCTGCATCAGCCAGTCCGCCAGCCGCCTCAGGTCGGTGCCGTGGGGCGCCACGAACCAGCGGGCACTGCCGTCGTCGGGCACCCACACCCCGGCCACCGGGTCACCGAGGCCATCGACCAGGATCGGGCGCAGCGTTCCGGTGGGTGGGCCAGACTCCCAGATGGCAGCTCCCCTGGCCGTTCGGATTCTGGCCTGCTGCAGAGTGAGGCGCGACCAGGTCGTCTCGGCGGGTCGGTCGAGCAGGCGCAGGGCGAGGTCGCGTTCGGCGTCGTCCAGGTTGTCGGCGGGTCGGGGGCGGACGCCGGAGGGTAGACGCTGGACGCCGATCGCGCCGTTGTTCTCGGGCAGATTGATGCTGGGGGCGACGTCGCCGTGGAAGACGTTGCGGGTGTTCGGGCCGGCACCGGCGAGGGCGATGACGAGCGCGGTCTCGCCGCGCTGCCGGACGCCGGCGGCGTAGCGGGTGTAGGCACCGTGTTCGGTGACGGGGCCTCGGTCCGGGCTGAGGATGGCCGCGCAGTCACTGGTGTCGGTGCCGGTCCACCGCGGCTCGACACCGAGCGCCGTCCAGTCCGGCTCCACCGGCTGGGGTTCTTCGCGGAGTTGTCCGCCCGGGACCGTCGAGCGCGTGCTCATCACGAGGAGAGCGGTCGGCTTGGGCTGCCGGGGCTCGCGGGCGATGTGTATGGGGACCAGGCCGACGGCTTCGGGCGTGCTCATGGGGGACACGGTATCGGCACGGGCCCGGTGCAGGTAGGCGCGGCGGGTGCCAGGCCGGGACTGGCCTCTGCCTGGCGGTGCCGCCCGATTCCGGGGCGCTTACAGGGGGATCGGGCCGTGGGGCGCCGACAGGTTGACGACGCGGGTTCCGGCCGAGGCCTGATCAACGACGGCACGATGCTCGGTGGCGCCGGCGGTCAGGACCACCAGCCCGGCCAGCTCGTTCCGGCCCGCGCGGTGGGCGGGCCGGGCGGAGAACGGCGTACGGACGGCCGGCGGCGTACACCGGGAGCCCGCCGGCCCACCGGGGTTCCGTGATTTCTTCGTGGCCCAGCCGCGCGGGCCGGCCGCTGTCGGCCCGGACCCACCGGGCGGCCGCGGCCTCCAGCCGGAAGCGCCGCCCCATCGGCATGACGGCCCGCCAGTCCTGTCCTGTCCTCGGTTCGCCCCACCCCTCATGGCGTTGCTGACGCCGCCGCTGCTCCTCGGCAGCTTGCTTCGCCTGGTGCTCGTGGCCGGCTGCGGCGTGGATCTGTGCCCGCTCGACGTAGCGCGGTGCGGTCCACAGCACCCGGTGGTCGTCGGCGGGCAGCCAGTGAGGGATGATCCGGTCGCCGAGCACCCAGGCGACGACGACGTCCAGGGACGCGCTGACCTTCTCCCACCGGCCGTGGCCGTGCGGGCAGCGGCATTTCTTGCGGCACGGCACGACGGTGAAGCGGCCGACGCCGCCGTGCACGCTCCAGCTCCCGGTGTCGGCAGGGCCCCGGGGCGAGACCACGACCGTGGGTGCCGCGCCCACCCAGCCCCGGGAGGACAGTGCCACCCAGCACACGGCGACACCGGCGCCGGCGTAGCGGTCGGTGCGCGCGCGGAGCTCGTCGCGGGTGATCGGGGAGAGCTGTGTCTCCCAGGCCATGCGGCGGGAGCCGTCGGCGGAGAAGGCCATCACGTAGGCGCGCCAGCTGCCGTCCGGTGCGCGGACCTCCAGCTCGGCGTACCAGCCGGCGGCCCGGATGGCGTGCGCGAGCTGCAGTTTGGTGAGGTGGTGCTCCATGCTCTCCTGCGCCAGCGCGCAGGCCGGGGAGCCGCGGTCGTGGGAGAAGAACCGCATCCCCGTGGGCGAGACCTTGGCGTGCACTCCGTGGCCGCACTCCGGGCAGCGAAGCGGGACCCGTGGCCGTGCCCGGTGGACCGCCGGCCACGCCCAGCCGCAGCCCAGGTCGTCCCGGGTCGCGTCCAGACGGCCACGCTGCGCGTGCACGGCGGTGAACGTCACCGTTCCCCCTCTCCCCGGCCATCATCCTCCCCGGCCCCTCCCCTGCCGAACCGCGGACCGGGGCCGCCCGGGGCGTGCGGGGGTTCGGCGGGTGCCTGCCGTCAACGTGCGGCTGCCGATCCCCCACCGCACTGCGGGCTACGCCTCAACGGTTCGAACTGCGGGTGCCCGAGGCGGCTACGGGCGGCTCAGCAGGAGCCCTGTGTGCGCCTCGTGGCGGGGTCACAGCGGCAGGAGCCAGCCGGGCCCGTCCTCGCTGCCGAGCCATACTCGCTGTCCGTCGCCGGTGACCGTGATGCCGAACTTCTCCTGGTGCAGCGCGCCGGCCGCCTGCCACGCCTGGATCGCGCCCTCGACCTGGTCCCACAGGCGCAGCGGGCCGCGTTGGGCGGCGGTGAAGCCGCCGTTGCCGTCGGGGCGGGTGCGGGCGTGGGAGCCGGTGGCGTGGTCGATGAGGATCTGCTGGTCGCCGGCGCTGATGCGTTCGGCGGAAGGGGCGGCGAGCTGGGCGACCCAGGTGCCGGTCCAGGTGGTGATGGTGGTGGGGTCGATGCGGGTGGGGCGTTCGTCGCCGGGCAGGAGGGTGGGGTTCTGCCGCGGGGGCCGGTCGTGGGGGCGGGCGATCATGAAGCTGGTGTGGCCGGGCAGGAAGCGGCCGGTCGCTTCGCCGGGTTCGGTGACGGTGAGCAGCGCGAGGCCGTAGCCGAACTGCCAGCCGGAGAAGGTGACGAGGATCTTCCCGCCGGGTCTGACCTGGTGGAGCCAGGCGTAGGGCAGGGTGCGTACGGCGCAGGTGGCGATCAGCCGGTCGTACGGGGCCCCGTCCCGGTGGCCGGCGAGGCCGTCGCCGGTGATCAGGTGCGGGGTGTAGCCGGCGGTCTTGAGGGAGGCGGCGGCGCGGGCGGCGACGGCGGGGTCGACCTCGATGCTGGTGATGTTGCCGTCGCCGAGGCGGTGGGCGCCGAGCGCGGTCGAGTAGCCGGTGCCGGTGCCGATCTCCAGGACGCGGTGGCCGTCGTGGACGTCGAGTTGCTGCCACATCCGCAGGACCAGGGAGGGCAGGGTGGACGACGACGATGGGGAACCGGCGGCAGGCGTGTCTGCCGGGTGGATGTGGCCGTCGAGCTGGGTGATGAGGGTCTGGTTGGTGTAGACGGCCTGGAGCCATCCGTCGTCGCCTTCGTGGACCGGTTCGTAGGAGGTCGGGAAGGAGCCGGGGACCTCGCGGAAGTAGGCGTCGACGAACGTCTCGCGCGGCACGGCCGCTGCGGCGGCACGCCAGAGCGGGTCCGTGAGACCTTCCTCGGCGGCCAGGTGGCGGACGAGGTCTGCGCGCAGGTCCGCGGCGGTGGAGGTCATCCAGAGTGGCCTTTCTCAAACTGGTCGGCGATCGCCGTGGCGATGGCCCCGGTGGTCTCGGGTGGGAAGAACGCCCACTGCCCGGCAGGGTTGGCTTCGAGGAAGTGCCAGCGGCCGGCGGTGTCGACGGCGAAGTCGAACGCCGCGTAGACCAGCTGGAAGTGCGCCCGGTAGCGGGCCACCGAGCGGCGGACGGCGGCGGGTACGGCTATCGGTGTGAAGGTGAGCAGGTCCTGGCGGCGACGCCAGTCGAGGTCAGGGCTGTCGATCCGGACCGCGAACAGCTCCTGGCCCACGGCGGTCAGGCGCACGTCGAAGCCCTTGGCCACCTTCGTCTGGAACAGGTGCGGGCACGCCGCGACGGCGTCGTCGATCTCGTGCGGGTCGACCTCGGCGACCCACGCCTGCAGCGGATGGCCGGCCTCGTCGACGTAGGGGGAGTTCCACAGCGGTTTGTAGACGGCCCCGCCGGGCTGCTGGGCGCAGAAGGCGCGGGCCTGACCGGGGTCGGTGGTGACGATGGTGTCGGGGACGGCGAAGCCGGCGGTGAGCGCGGCGTCGAGCTGGGCGGGCTTGTGCTCGGCCGCCCGGATCCGCCAGGGGTGATTGACGTAGTGGGCGCCGGGCAGCGCGGCGAGGATCCCGCCGGCGCCCCACTGGGCCTGGGCGCGGGCGAAGTCGGCGTCCTGCCCGGCGATTCCGGGCGGCGCGCTCCAGGCCGAGGGGCGCCGGTACCAGACCGATCGGACCCGGTCGAGGTCCAGGGTGCGGGTGGCGGTGCTCAGGGTGCCGCGCCGTCCGTCCGCACCGTAGCGGGCGGTCAGCGCGGCACCCTGGTGGAGCTCGGCGCCGGGGTCCGCGCGCACGACCGGCACCCCGCGGCCGGCCAGGATCCGCAGCACGATGTCGGCCGTCGGATCGTAGGAGCAGGTCAGCACGAGCACGGCCGGCTGCCGCTCGCCCGTGGTCAGCTCTGGTCCTGGTCATTGGAGGTGAGGGTGTCCACGTCGGTCGGCGTGCTCTGACCGCCGCTCTGCCCGTCCCCGCCGCCGCCGCCGGTGCTTGTCGGACCGGTCTGGTCGGTGCTGGTTCCGTGCTTCCCGAGCTCGACGGTGCGGCCCTGCTCGTCGTGGAAGACGGCGACCTGGGTGTCCGGATCGATGACCGGGGTGAGCATTGGCGCGGGCGGGGTGTGGGCGTAGCGGCGCATCCGGGTGGTGCCCCACGGAGTAGCTGCGGTGTTCGGCATCCTGATCTCTCCTTCACCCTGGCACATGACGTTGACGAGGCGAGCGGTGACCGATCGGTGACCAGCAGTCATCATCGTGCACGGGGCAGGAGTTGGGGAGCAGTTCGGTGAACTTCGCCGCCCCTTGCACGGGCCCCACCCCGGCGGCTGGGGCATCTCGCGCCGCGTCAGCACTCGCGCGGCCGGGGGCTCGTCGTGCTGCTGACCTTGGCCGGGCCCCCTCCGCCGGACTCCGTCGCCGACCGCGCACAGCTGGCCGCGCTTGCCCTGCTGGCGGTGGGTCACCAGCGGGTGGTGATTTTGTCGGGTCATATGAGGGTCTGGCCCAGGTTCTGTGACCGGTGACACTGGGTGACGGATCTTGGGCGGTGGCGGGGTCTGGAGATTGTCCGGAACTGGATGACGGAGTCGCCCGGGCGGCTGGCAGTCGGCGGCTGTGTCTCAATCGTGGTCGTGGCTCGGCGAGTTGCTGTTCCCGTCGCTGTCCCAGGTGGAGGTCGTCGGTGTCGAAGCGTCCGGTGCAGTGGTGCGGGTCGCTGCCCGCGTGGCTGCTCCGGGTGCGTCTTGCCCGGACTGCGGGGCGTGGTCGGAACGGGTCCACGGCTCCTACCTGCGCTATCCGTCGGATCTTCCCAGTTGCGGGCGGCCCGTGACGGTTGCCTTGCGGGTGCGTCGCTTCGCCTGCCCGGCCCCGGCGTGTCGGCGGCGGACGTTCGCCGAACAGATCGACGGGCTGACACGTCGCCACGGGCAGGTCACCGAGCGACAGCGTTCGTCGGTCGCCGGACTGGGGCCAGCGCTGGCCGGGCGGGCCGGAGCGCGGATGGCCGCGCTGCTGGGCATCCGGGCGAGCCGGAGCACGCTGCTGCGGCGGGTGATGGAGCTGCCCGACCGCCGTCGGGGCCCCGGCGGCGGTCGGGGTCGACGACTTCGCGCTGCGCAAGGGCCAGACCTACGGCACGGTGATCACGAACGCGGTCACCCACAAGGTCTTGGACCTGCTGCCCGAGCGGGACGCGGCCACGCTCGCCCCGTGGCTCGCCGGGCACCCGCAGATCGAGGTGATCGCACGTGACCGTGCCAGCGCCTACGCGGAGGCGGCTGACCGTGCGGCACCGCAGGCCCGGCAAGTGGCAGACCGCTCTCACCTGTGGGCGAACCTGGTCCGCGCTGTGGAGCGCGTCGTCACCGATCACCGCGCCTGCCTGCGTGTTCCCGAGTCCGAGCCGGAGCCCGAACCCCAGTGGGAGAACCCGTTACCCGCCGAGGCCGGCAACGCCGATGATGCCCAGCCGGTGAACCCGGCCGGGCGCGTCGCCGAACGGCGGCGCGCCAACCACGCCCTCGCCCACGGGCTCCTGAACAGCGGCATGAGCCAGCGCGCCGTCGCGAAGCACCTGGGCTGGAGCCGCAATACCGTGCGCCGCTACGCGGAGGCCGAGAAGTGGCAGGACATGATGAAAGGCCCGCAGGCCCCGCGCACCGTCAAGCTCGACCCCTACAAGCCCTACATGCTGCGGCGCTGGGAGGAGACCAGCGGCAAAATCAGCGGCACGGCACTGCTCGGTGAGATCACCGCCCGGGGCTACCGCGGCGGATACACCCAGCTCGCCACATGGAAGCAGCGCGAACTGCTCCCGGACGGCCCGCCGCCACCGCGCCCGCCCACGGTCCGCGAGGCCACCGACTGGCTCACCCGCCACCCCGACGGCCTCACCGCCGAAGAAGCCCTCCGGCGCAAGACCATCCTGGTCCACTGCCCCGAACTGGACACCACCGCCCACCTGGTCACCACGTTCGCCGAGATACTCACCCTCCTCGACGGGCACCGCCTGCCCGAATGGATCACCGAAGCCAGAGCTTCGGGCCTGCCCGGGATCAGCACCTTCGCGAACGGCCTGAACAGCGACTACGCCGCCGTCCACGCCGGACTGACCACGCACTGGAACTCCGGCCACGTCGAGGGCGCCGTGAACAGGATCAAAATGCTGAAACGACAAATGTACGGCCGAGCCAGCTTCCCGCTCCTGCGCAAGAGGGTCCTGCTGGCCAGTTGAGCCTGTAGGTCCCATAGGGTGCACCGACGAGAGAAGTCACTTGATGGACTCCCGAATACCCCGCGTGCGGCGCAAGCTTGCCGCCGCGCCCTTCCAGCCCCTCCGCAGCCACTCCTTCGGCGAAGAGACGCATCGGTTCCGCCTTGGGCCGCGGCTGACCGAAGCCCGGATCACGGCGATCGAGTCTGAACACGCCGTCGCTCTACCCGGTCCGTATCGGCAGTTCCTCCTGCATATAGGTGGTTCGGGAGCGGGACCCTTCTACGGCCTCAAGCCGCTGGAGAAGTGCGCCTTGCTCGTCATGCAGCCCAGCTCCGCTCCCGGCACCCCGCGTGGCTTCGACGAGGCGGGCACCGCGGAGGAAGGCGACCTGTTCCTCCACATCGCCGAGATGGGATGTACCGACGTCTGCGTTCTTGCCCTCACCGGTCCCCTGGTTGGCCGCGTTGTGATCGGCAACAGCGACGGACACTGGGGGCCCGACGTTTCATCGGCAAGCGACTTCCTCGCCTGGTACGAGCGGTGGCTCGATCATATGACTGCCGGGCTGGACAACCGCGCACTGGAACTCACCTCACCCCACCTCCGCAGCCACCCGAATCGGCATCGACTGGCTCCGAAGATGTGACTCACCGTAGCCACTCCCGGAAGTTGGGCCAGACCCCGCAAAACGAGGTGCACGCCCTGCTGGCCGCGGGACACAGCCAGCGCGCCGTCCAACGACAGCTCGACATGAGCTGGCGCACGGTCAAAGCCTTCGCCGACGCCGCGAGCCCGGAGGAGCTCTTCCGGGGCCAGTGGCAGAACCGTCCGTCCTGGACGAGTACATGCCCTACCTCGACGACCGCTGGACCGAGGGCTGCACCAACGCCCGGAAGCTCTGGGAGGAGATCGTTCCGCTCGGCTACAAGGGCAGCCACCAGCGTGTCGGCGCCTACCTGCGGCAGAAGCGGACCTCTCCCCGGCCCGTGACCGCGCAGCCACCGTCGCCCCGCACCGTCGCCGGCTGGATCCTCCGACGGCCCACCGCGCTGTCCGAGGCCGAGCAACTCCAGCTCAAGACCGTCCTGACCCACTGCCCCGAGCTCGACGCCCTGACCCGGCACGTCCGCTCCCACGCCGTCATGCTCACCGAGCGCCAAGGCGAGCGGCTCCCGGAATGGCTCGACGCCGTCCGCCAGGACGACCTGCCCAGCCTCCATACCCTCGCCGCCGGCATCGACCGCGACCGCGATGCGGTCATCGCCGTCCTCACCCTGCCCTGGAACTCCGGCGTCGTCGAAGGCCACGTCAACCGGATCAAGATGCTCAAACGCCAGATGTTCGGTCGGGCCGGCTTTCATCTCCTCCGCAAGCGGGTCCTGCTCTACTCGTGAAGCACGGATCAGACCGCATCATCAACAAGGCCGAAGCCTTCCGGAAACCCCTCCAGGAACTCCCGCCGCGCGGGGTCGGACTCGGCTTCGGCCATCGTCCCGAGCAGACCGATCAGTTCGCCCCGCTGCCCGCTCGACAGCTGGCTGACCAGGTGGGCGACACCCTCCAGGACCTTGACGGCGTCGTCCGGATCCATCTGCTCGTCTTCACTGCCCTCGATGAACCACAGAACATCGACCAAGGCCTCGGCCAGGGCGTGGGTCAGAGACGAGTACTCGGGCATCAACGCGGTCTCCCACCAGGTCAGGACAGCAGAGTCCGGTCATCCCACCACACACCACCGACATCACACTCAGTCAGCCCTCCACGGAAGTTGAGCCAGAACCCGTGAAGCGGCAGCGTTTGGTCAGCGGTTTGGGCAGCAGTTGGCGATCTTGAACGCGGCAGATGTTCACGAGAAATGACGGCACCCGACGGTGACGGCCCTTCGCCTGGTGAGCGGAGGGCCGTCGGCTGCGGCTTGTCGCTTGGACTTCATGTTGATCAAGCCATGTGCGAAGGTGGTGGCCGTGCCTCAGCTTGGTCGCCGTCTCCGTTCCCTCAGCGTCGCGTTCGGGCTTGCCCCGACAGGATTTGCCGCGTGCCAGGAGACGGATGACCCGGTTCTGGAGCATGCCCTGGCGGATATGGCAACTCTCTGTGGCATCCCTCGGCGCCAGGTGGCGGTCTATCGGCACCTGTTCGTCGCGAGGAAGGGGCCCGGAAGGTGTTCGGGCTGCCGGGCAAAGGCGGTCGGTGCCTAGTTCAAGCCCTGAGCGCGGTCAGCACCTAAGTGGTCGGCTCCGGAAGTCCTTCGGGGGTTGACTCCTGAGCCTGTGTCGTGCATGCAGCCGGGCCAGACGTTGGGGGCTCTCGAAGGCTGAGTCGTCGGGGAACCCGGATGCGCAGGTCCCTAACGGTGGAGTCGCGTATTGGAACTGCTGGAGCCTTCACAGTGGAAGCCCACAAACACGGCCAAACCGGACCGGAAGAGTGGCTCCGGTTCGGCCACAAGAGTGTTTCGAAGTGCGGTGATGACCGTACAGCGGCAAGATTGGGTGTCCCTGCCACGGGCAGCGCGTCGACCGGGTTCAGGATCCCGATCGCAAACAGCACTGCGGCCTGGGGGCTAGCATCGGCTCTATCCGGTGGGCTACGTTGCAGCCATGACTACCGGGACGGCATTGCGCCACACACGGATTGGTGACCCGGTGCTCTTCTGAGCGCCGTACGGGCCGAAGCCGGCCCGCTGTTGGATCGAGGATCTTGCGCTGCTGCTCGGGCTCCGCCTCCGTCGTGTTGATCACAGGCTCGACACGTCAACCACGACAGGAGAATTCATGCCCACCACCATGCTGCAGATTCCCACCGCGGACGGCCAGGCCGACGCGTTCGCCGCCTTCCCCGACGATGGCGGACGGCACCCGGGAGTGCTGATGTACGCGGACGGCTTCGGGCTCCGGCCCGTGCTGCGGGAGATGGCCCGCGAACTGGCCGGGCACGGGTACTACGTACTCGTCCCCAACTACTTCTATCGGAACGGCCCGGCACCGGTGATCGACCTTCCCGAGCACATCGGAGAAGAGGTACGGCCCGCGGTCTTCGCCCAGCTGATGCCCTTGATCGAGGCGCACACCCCCGAACGAGTCCTGAGCGACGCCGACGCCTACCTCGGGTTCCTCACCACCCAGCCCGAGGTCAGCGCCGGGCCTGTCGCCGTGACCGGCTACTGCATAGGCGGCCTCCTGGCGATGTGCACCGCCGCGGCCCACCCCGGCCAGGTGGCCGCCGTCGCTGCATTCCACGGCCCCGTGGGCGCCGACGGGCCCGACCCGCTCTCCAAGCTCACCGCCCAGGTCCACCTCGGCCACGCCGAAGGCGACATGACACCCGAGGCCCTCGGCGAGCTCAACCAGGCCCTGGATGCCGCAGGTGTCAGCTACACCTCCGAGATCTACCCCGGCACCATCCACGGCTTCACCATGTCCGACACCGACGCCTTCAACCCCACCGCACTGCAGCGCCACTGGGACCGCCTGCTGCCCCTTCTCGGCCGCACCCTGGCCAACGGCTGAGGCTCCCGGCCCGGAAATCAAGCCCGAAGTACACGTTTCCGGAGTCCTGGATGATTGATGCCCAGGGCTCGCTGGCGCGCATGACATGAAGCGAGGGAGCCCAGAGATCGGTTGTGACGCCTGACCTGGACTCCCTCGCCACCGCACTCTATGTGAAGACCGACGACCTGCTGAAGGAATCGCCGCATCTGGCTCCGTGGTGGCCCGAGATCGGCATCGAGCCCAAGCTCAGCGATGCCGAGCTGGTCACCCTCGCGGTGATGCAGCCCCGGCTCGGCTATGTCTCCGAGCGCCGCTGGAGGGCGAGGCAAGCTGTGGCTTGCCAGTGATCCACTTCTCCTGATCGGCCCTCGTCCCATGCCCGTCCGCGCTGCCTGTCTGATAGTCCTGAGTGCCGCCGAACGCGCGCGGTTGAAGAAGATGGCCTACGGCCACCGGACCGAGCACCGGCTGCGGGTGCGTGCGCGAGTGGTGCTGCACGCCGCACGCGGACGCTCCAACGCACGCATCGCCCGGGAGACGGGGCTGCACCTGGACACCGTGCGCCGCTGGCGTGGCCGGTTCGCCCAGACGGGCCTGCCCGGGCTCAAAGACCGTCAACGCTGCGGCCGCCCCGCCTCATTCACGTCACTGCAGGCCACCGAGATCAAGGCACTGGCTTGCCAGCTGCCCGCCGAGACCGGGGTGCCGCTGGCCCGCTGGTCGTGCCCGGAGCTGGCCCGCGAAGCCGTCACGCGGGGCATCGCCACGTTCGTGTCCGCCTCCACCGTGCGCCGCTGGCTGGCCGAGGACGCCCACAAGCCCTGGCAGCACCGCTCCTGGATCTTCATCACCGACCCCGACTTCCGCCCCAAGGCCGAGCGTGTGCTGGACCTGTACGCCCGCACCTGGCAGGGCCTGCCGCTCGGCCAGGACGAGTACGTCATCAGCGCCGACGAGAAAACCTCTATCCAGGCCCGCCGCCGCTGCCACCCCACTCTGGCCCCCGGCCAGGCCCGCGCGATGCGCGTCAACCACACCTACGGACGCGGCGGCGCCCTGGCCTACCTGGCAGCCTACGACGTCCACGCCGCGAAGGTGTTCGGCCGCTGCGAGGCGCGCACGGGCATCGCCCCGTTTATGAGCCTGGTCGCCCAGGTCATGAGCACCGAGCCCTACGCCAGCGCGAAACGCGTGTTCTGGATCGTCGACAACGGCTCTTCCCATCGAGGGCGGAAGGCTGCCGACCGGCTGACCGCTGCCTTCCCCAACGCCGTCATGGTCCACACCCCCGTCCACGCTTCGTGGTTGAACCAGGTGGAGATCTACTTCTCCGTCGTCCAGCGCAAGGTCGTCTCGCCCAACGATTTCACCGACCTTGCCCAGGTCGGGGACCGGCTCCGAGCCTTCGAAGACCGCTACAACGCCACGGCACAGCCCTTCCAGTGGAAGTTCACCACCTCCGACCTGGACGATCTACTGGCCAGGCTCGACCGGCACATCGCCGATCGCCCAGAAGAATCCTCGTTCCGCGCCACTGCATGATCAACCCCCGAAGGACTTCCGGAGGCGACCACTTAGAACCGTCACCGGACTCTAGGCCCGCCCGGCCGCCGCCCGGGAAGGGGAGAACAGGCCAATGCGCGAGTCGGCCACCGGCCGCCCCCGCCCGCCGCCGCTGGGCGGGACGGGTGTGCTCTGGAAGCCGACGCCGTACTCGCGCTGCAACACGCGGGCCAACAGATCCGACCGGGAGTCGCGGCGGATCACCGCGTACACGTAGACCTCGAGCCTCGGCAACACCCTGACCCTCGTCGTGCAGAGCACAACTATGCCTCGAAGCAAGCACCTGAGTGCTCTCAAAACTCCCCGACACCGCTCCTCCGCGGCAACGGGTGCTCTCACCGTTGAGCAACGAGTGCTCTCGCTACTCACCTACAAAGCCACCTTCCAGATGCGCACGCCGATCTGGTGCCGCACCCAGGCCGCTGAGGTCGGCGAAGCCTGCGGCATGGTGATCGGCCAGCTGCTGGAGGTCAAC
>NZ_JBHUAF010000204.1:0-14902 GCF_042789895.1 Kitasatospora sp. NPDC056783 | reverse complement strand
GGGCCGGGACGCCGGTTCGAAGACCTGGGTCGCCCGCAACGGCGGCGGCGGGGGCTGCGGCGGCCAGTACACCTCGGTGCCGATGTCCGGGGACCGGAACAAGGACGACGAGAACTCGGTGGTGTGGACCTTCAACACCGGCCAGGTCGCCACCGGCAGCTGCCGGCTGGCCGTCTACATCCCGAACAACGGCGACCTCAAGGCGGTCGGCGGCGCCCCCGCCTACTACACCGTGCAGAACGGCTCCGCCACCCTCGGCTCCTTCTCGGTCAACCAGCAGCAGAACCTCGGACAGTGGGTGAGCGCCGGCAGCCACCCGGTGAGCGGCGGCCGGATCGCGGTCGTCCTGCACACCCGCGGCGTCGACTGGGGCAGCACGGCCGGCGCCCACCTGGCCGCCTCGACCGTCAAGGCCGACTGCACCGGATGACCCGCCCCGCGGCGCGGACCGGGACCGAGTGACACACCAGCAGAACGAAAGGGAACCCGAGCCATGTCGCGCCACGTGTTGATGGTGTGCCAGGACCAGCGGGCGGGCGGCACCTACCGCACCATCGGCGAGGCCCTGGAGGCGGCCCGCAGCGGGGCGGTGATCTCCGTCCGCCCCGGGCGCTACGAGGAGAACCTGGTGATCACCAAGATGGTCACCATCGCCGCCGAGGACGTCCGCGGCACCGTGAAGATCACCCCGCGGCGCGGCTGCGTCGTCCAGGTGGTCGCCGAAGCCGTCCAGCTCACCGGCCTCGTCCTGCACGGACAGGACGAGGAACTGCCCGCCGTGGACGTCCCCCGAGGCCAGGCCGCCCTCCAGGACTGCGAGGTGGTCGGCAACTCCTGGACGGCCGTGCTGACCCGGCAGCAGGGAGCGCTGGCGATGCGCGGCTGCCGCGTCGTCAACTCCGCGGGCGCGGGCATCGTGGAGACCTCCACCGGGGCCAGCGTCCTCGAGGACTGCGTCATCGAGCACCTCGGCACCTCCGCACTGGTGATCGGGGAGAGCGCCAACCCCGTCGTCCGCAACTGCGTCATGCGCGACGCCCGGGGCAACGGCGTGTGCGCCAACGGCGAGGCCCGGGGCACCATCGAGGGCTGCGAGATCTCCACCACCGACAAGCCCGCGATCGCCCTGGAGGAGCACAGCACCACCCGGGTGCTGCGCACCGCCGTCCGCGACACCCCTGTCGGCGTCTACATCAGCTCCGCCTCCCGGGTCCTGCTGGAGGACTGCACGTTCACCGCCACCACCGGTCACGGCATCGTGCTGGTCGGCGGCACCGACCCGCTGCTGCGCCGCTGCCGCACCGTCCGCACCCGCGGCCACGGCATCCACGTCACCGCGCGCTCGCGCGGCACCTTCGAGGAGTGCGAGGTCAGCGGCGCCGAGACGGTCGGCGTGCGCGTCGAGGACTCCGCCGGCCCGGTGATGACCAGGCTGTCCGTGCGCGACTGCGGCGACACCGGGGTCGAGCTCCTCGGGGAGAGCACCCCCGAGCTCGACCGGCTGGAGGTCCGCGACGTCGGCGGCGCCGGGGTGCGGATCGGTGAGGGCGCCAACCCGCTGCTGCGCCGGGCCGTCGTCACCGACGCCCGGGGCAACGGCGTGGAGGTCGTCCGGGACGGCCGGGGACGCCTGGAGAACTCCGAGGTCCTGGCCGCGGGCCGGGCCGGCGTCCTGATCGCGGACGGCGCCAACACCTTCGTCGGAGGCACCGTCGTGCGGGACGCCCAGGGCCCGGGCGTTCACGTCACCGAGGGCGGGGTGGCCGTGCTACGGGACTGCGAGGTGGTCGATTCGGCCTCGGACGGCGTGGCCGTCGACGACGGCGGCGACCTGACCTGCACCCGCGTGCGGGCGCGCGGCAACCGCCGGCACGGAGTCCGGACCGGGGCCGGCGCCCGCGCCGTCCTGACGCGGCTGGAGGCGCTGGACAACACCGGCGACGGGATCCGCGTCGACTCGGCCGACGCGGTGCGGGTCACCGGCTGCACCGTCACCGGCAACCGGGGCTCCGGCCTGCGCCAGACCGTCCCCAGCACCCGGCTCTCGGTGGAGAACCTGCACAGCGCCGAGAACCACCACCCCGACGCGCACGGCTCGGCGAGCGCCGATGCCGCGGCCCCGCCCGCGGGGGCCGTCGAGGCCCGGCCGGGCGAGTCCGCCGATCCCGCGGCGCCGGCCCGGCCCGAGGTGCGGGGGCCGCTGGAGGTGCTGGACTCACTGGTCGGCCTCACCGCCGTCAAGGAGCAGGTCGCCACCCTGGTCAACCTCAACAAGCTGGCGCGGCGCCGCGAACTCGCCGGCATGCCCGCCCTGCCGATGAGCCGCCACCTGATCTTCGCCGGGCCGCCCGGCACCGGCAAGACCACCGTCGCCCGGCTCTACGGCAGCATCCTGGCCGAACTCGGGGTGCTGCGCGGCGGCCACCTGACCGAGGTGGCCCGGGCCGACCTGGTCGCCCCGATCATCGGCGGCACCGCGATCAAGACCACCGAGGTGTTCACCGAGGCGCTCGGCGGGGTGCTCTTCGTCGACGAGGCCTACACCCTGTCCGCCGGCTCCGGCGGCAACGGCCCGGACTTCGGCCGCGAGGCGATCGACACCCTGGTCAAGCTGATGGAGGACCAGCGCGACGACATCGTGGTGATCGTGGCCGGCTACTCCGCCGAGATGACCGACTTCCTGGCGAGCAACCCCGGCCTGGCCTCCCGGTTCAGCCGGACCGTGGAGTTCGCCAACTACGAGGTCGACGAGCTGGTCACCATCGTCGAACGGGCGGCCGTCGGACACGGCTACGAGCTCGCCGACGGCACCCGGGAGGCGCTGACCTCGCTGTTCGACCGGATGCCCAAGGGCCCCGACTTCGGGAACGGCCGCGCCGCCCGCAAGGTCTTCGAGGAGATGGTGGACCGCCAGGCCACCCGGCTGGCCCGGCTGCCCGAGATCACCGACGCCGACCTCGCGGTACTGGTCGCCGAGGACACCGGGCAGGAGGCCGCCGGACCGAAGCGCGCGCCGGACAGCTCCGCCATCCTGGACGAACTGCGCGCCATGGTCGGCCTGCCCGCCGCCAAGGAGCAGGTCGAGGACCTGGTCAACCTGATCACCCAGGTGCGTCGCCGCGAAGAGGCCGGACTGCCGACCGCGGCCATCAGCCACCACCTGGTCTTCGCCGGCCCACCCGGCACCGGCAAGACCACCGTCGCCCGGCTGTACGGACGGCTGCTGGCCGAGCTGGGCGTGCTGCCCGGGGGCCGGCTGGTCGAGACCGCCCGCGCGGACCTGGTCGGACGCTACGTCGGCCACACCGCGCAGCTCACCAGGGAGGCCTTCGACCGAGCCCGCGGCGGCGTGCTCTTCGTCGACGAGGCGTACACGCTCACCCCCCGGGGCGGGGCCGGCAACGACTTCGGCCAGGAGGCCGTGGACACCCTGATGAAGCTGATGGAGGACCACCGAGAGGAGGTCGTGGTGATCGTGGCCGGCTACGAGGAGGAGATGCACCGCTTCCTCGCCTCCAACCCGGGCCTCGCCTCGCGCTTCTCCCGCCAGGTCGAGTTCGAGCACTACACGGACGAGGAACTGGTCACCATCGTCGGACTGCACGCGGAGAAGGCCGGCTACGTCCTGGCCCCGGAGACCGTGGCCACGCTCACCCGCGCCTTCGCGGCGATGCCCCGCGACCGGACCTTCGGCAACGGCCGCACCGCCCGGCAGACCCTGGAAGGCATGATCACCCGCCAGGCCGGGCGCCTCAGCCGGCTGGACGTCTCCGACCTGGCCGAGCTCAGCCTGCTCCTGCCGCAGGACCTCGCCCCGGCACGGTCGGGCAGCACGGTATGACCGGGCGTCGCCGGGCCGGCCTCGCGCTCGCCGCTGTCCTGCTGGCCCCCGCCGCCCCGGCGGCGGGAGCGTCCACACCGGCGCCCGGCCCCCCGGCCACCGCGGACCCGCCGCCGCTGCTCGCGCAGACCCGCCAGGACGTGCAGAGGAACGGCTGCCTGAAGCCCTCCGAGCGCCCCGCCGACACGGCGGGCTGGGCCCAGGCCGCGCTGCGCCCCGAGGACGCCTGGCCGTTGAGCCGGGGCGCCGGCGTCACGGTCGCGGTGGTCGGCTCCGGGGTGGACGCGGCGCTGCCGGCCCTGGCCGGGCGGCTGCAGCTCGGTCCCCGGGTCCACGGCACGGGCGACGCGGGCCGCGACTGCGTCGGGTACGGCACCTTCGCGGCCGCCCTGGTGGCGGGCCGCCGTACCGGCGACGGCGGCCCCTCCGGCCTCGCCCCCGAGGCCCGCGTCCTGGCGGTCGCGGTCACCGACGACGCCGGCGCCACGACCCCCGACCTGCTGGGCGACGGGATCCGGGCCGCCGTCGACAAGGGCGCCCGGGTGATCGCCGTGGAGGTGCCCGTCCCGGGGCCCAGCGACGCCCTCGGCGAGGCGGTGGCGTACGCGGCGGCGCACGGCGCGCTGATCGTCGCCCCGGCGGCCCCGGACGGCCGCAGCACCAGCCCGCCCGTGTTCCCCGCCTCCTACCCGGGCGTGCTCGCGGTGGCCTCCACCGGCCCGAACGGCCCGTCCGGCGGTGGCCTGGACGGACGGGTGGACCTGGCCGCCCCCGGCGAGGGCGTGACGGGCACCGGGCCCGGCGGCGGCCTGTACACCGCCTCCGGTCCGGGCTGCGCCACGGCCCACGTGGCCGGGGCGGCGGCCCTGGTGCTGGCGCTGCGGCCCGGGCTGACACCGGAGCAGCTGACCCGGCGCCTGGAGACCACCGCCTACCACCCCGGCACCCGGCTGCCGGACGCCGCGGTGGGGTTCGGAGTGGTCGACCCGGTCGCCGCCGTCACCGCCTCCTGGCCCGCCGGGGCCCGGGCGGCCGACCCCGGCACCCCGGTGCCGGTCGCCCCCGGGCCGGACCGCTCGAAGGCCTGGCGGGCCCTGGCGGTGGCGGGCGGCAGCGTCGGCGTCGTCCTGCTGACGGCCTTCGGCGGCCTGACCGTGCGGCTCGGCCGCCGACGGGCGGGACGGGCCGCCGGCTGACGGCCTCCGTCGCGGGGCGCGGCGCGCGCACCGCCCGGCGCCGCCGACGGTCTCCTCCACCGGGGCGGCGCCGGGGTGAACACCCGCGAGCAGGTTTTACGTTCAACCACACGACGGACGAGCGGCCGCGTCCAGGATCGGGCAGACGGGTGAGGTGGACTCCGATGGCAACCACGGCGGTGGACCGCGATGGTGAGAGACTCAGGGCCATGACGGACGGTCGGGACGGGAACGGACAGGACGACGAGGCGGCGGCGCGTCGGCTGATCGCCGCCTGGCTGGCCGATGAGGCCGGACCGGCCGCCACCCGGTCCACTGGCGCGGCCCTGCCGGCCGGGTGGAACGTCCCCGCGGCCACCGCCCGGGAGGTCGTCGCCACGGCCCGTCGGATGGCCCTCGACGGACCGGCCGGGCCGGCCCGGCCGACACCCGGCACCGACCACCTCGCGCTGGCCCGCGTGCTGGTGGTCGACGAGCACCCCTCGGCTCCGACCTGGTCCGAGGACGAGCGCGCCGAACTGGCCGAGTGGATCGCGATCCTGGTGCGGCGGTTCGGGGAGGAAGGCGTCGAGCGGCTCACCGCCGCACTTACGGCCCGCCCCTGAACGCTGCGCCGCACCGCACCCTCCGACGGGTACCGCCGACCGCCAACGCGAAGCCGATCACGCCGTTGGGCGCACGTTGGCGACGGCTGGGACGGTTTTCCCGTCAGGGCGGGGCACCGGGGCTCACCACGAAGAAACCCCCACGGCTGCCCGCCGATGCCGTTGTACCGGAGCGAAGGACAGAGCCGTGGCCGAGGAAGCCGCCGCTTCACCCGAAGGCGCCCAGCAGCGCGCCGAACACCCCTACCGGGGCCCCGCGACCCTGGACCAGGACACCCTGGCGGAGCTGTACCGCGTGCACGGGCCGGGCCTGCTGCGCGCCATGCTCCGGGTCACCAGCGGTGACCGGGGCAAGGCCGAGGACATCCTGCAGGAGACCTTCCTGCGGGCCTGGCAGAACCCGGCCGCGATCGAACGCGGCATCGAGGAGAGCCGCCCGTGGCTGTTCACGGTGGCCCGCCGGATCGCGATCGACCACTTCCGGACCGCCTCCGCCCGGGCCCGGGAGGTCGGAGTCGACTCGCCCGACGAGTACGCCGGGACCCACGACCCGTACGAGGACGTGATCGCGGCCCGCGACCTGGCGACGGCCATGGCGGAGCTCCAGCCGCACCACCGCGATGTGCTGGTGGAACTGCACCTGAACGGGCGTTCGACGGCCGAGGTCGCGGCGGCGTTCGGCGTACCGGTGGGGACGGTGAAGTCCCGCAACTTCTACGCGGTGCGGGCGCTGCGGCCGATCCTGTCGGCCCGGGGGATCCTCTCGGTAGCGGTCTGAGGCGGGAGTTCCCGCTCGATCGCGGCGGCCCGCGCCCCGAGCTCGGCGGCACTGCCGGTGTCGCCGAGTTCCCCGTGGAGCCCGACTGCCGTACGCAGCCGCGCCGCCGCCTCGGCCGGCCGCCCGGTGGACAGCAGGAAGTCGGCGAAGCGCTGCTCGACCGCCGCCTCCAGGTGCCGCGCCGCGCTGGCCCGGCAGCGCGCCGCCGCCTCCCGCCAGGCCCGCTCGGACTCCTCGACCCGGCCGAGCAGCCGCAGCGCCTGCGCCTCCTCGACCAGGGCGAGCAGGTGGAAGGTGGCGTGCGGGTGCGGGGCCAGCAGCCGGCGGGCCTCGCGGGCGTCGCGCAGCGCCGCCGGGCCTTCGCCGCTCAGGTTCGCCAGCGTCGCCGCGTTGCTCAGCACCGCCGCGCCGGCCCGGTTCAGACCGAGCTCGTCCAGCCGCCGTACGGTCGCGTCGGAGAGCCGCAGGGCCTCGGCGAGGTCGCCGTGGTCGGCGAGCGCCACCGCCAGCACGCCCATGGCGTAGATCCGCGCGGGGCCGTCGTGCTCGCGGGTGCGCTCCTCGGCCCGGCGGGCGAGGACCAGCGCCTCCGCGGGGCGGCGTTTGCCGCTGAGCGCCCGCGCGGTGGCGGCCTCCAGCAGGGCCCTGGCCGCCGGATCCCCGGTCCGGGTGGCCGCGGCCAGGCCGTGCCGCAGGCAGTCGAGCCGGTCGGTGAGCTGTCCGGCGCCGAAGTAGAGGCAGTTGGCGAGGAAGGCCAACAGCCAGGACCGTTCGTCCTCGCCGGCCTCGGTGCCGGCGGCCACCAGGGCGCGGACGGTGGGCTCCTCGGCGCGGAACCAGTCCAGCGCGGAGCGCACGTCCGGCAGCTCGGGCAGTACGGGCGGCGGGAAGGCGACCGGCCGCTCGAACTCGGTCAGGTGCGGCTGGAGCAGGCCGGCGCCCGCGCCGGCGGCGGCCAGGTAGTAGTCCAGCAGCCGGACCAGCGCCCGGTGCCGGCGCGCCGGCGGATCGGCGTCCAGCAGCTCCCGCCCGTACAGCCGGATCAGGTCGTGGCGGCCGTAGCGGCCGGCGGCCGTCTCGGTGAGCAGGTGGTGGGCGGTCAGGGCGCCGAGTGCTCGGCGGGCCTCGCGCGGGGGCGCCGCGAGCAGCGCGGCCGCGGCCGGCACGTCGATCTCCGGCCCGGGGGCCACCGCCAGCAGGGCGACCAGCCGTACCGCGGCCGGGGGCAGCCGGCGCAGCGTCAGGTTGAGTGCCGAGCGCACGCTCACCCCGCCGAGGGCGTCCAGGGCCGGCAGCCGGGTGCGCTCGTCCTCGACCTCGGCGACCAACTGGCCGACTGTCCAGGCGGGTTGGGCGGCCAGCCGGGCCGCGGCGATCCGCAGCGCGAGCGGCAGGTGGTCGCAGAGCCCGGCCAGCCGGCGGGCGGCGGCCGGCTCGGCGGCGAGCCGCCGCTCGCCGAGGACCTGGGCGAGCAGGTCGAGCGCGTCGGTCTCGGGCAGCGCCTCCAGCCGCAGCAGTGCCGCCCCTTCGGTGGCGATCAGGTCCTCCAGGCTGTTGCGGCTGGTCATCACCGTCGCGCTGCGCGGTCCGGCGGGCAGCAGCTCGGTGACGTCGGCGGCGCCGCGCACGTTGTCGAGCAGCACCAGCAGTTCGCGCTCGGCGGTGAGTTCCCGGTAGAGCGCGCCGCGCCGGGCGAGGTCCTCGGGGATCTCGGCCTCGGCCAGCCCGAGCGTCCGCAGGAAGCGGCCCAGCACCTCGGCCGGGTCGCTGGGGTGGGCCGGGTCGAAGCCGCGCAGGTCGTGGTGGAGGTGGCCGTCGCGGAAGCCGCCCGCGGCGGTGTGGGCCCAGCGCACCACGGTCGCGGTCTTGCCGGCGCCGGCCGCGCCGATCACCACGGCCAGCGCGTGGTCGGGGCGTTCGGCGCCGCAGGCCTGGTCGAGCCAGCCCAGTTCGGCGGTCCGGCCGACGAAGCCGGGTGTACGGCGGGGCAGCGGGCCCCCGGCGGTCCGGGGGAGGGGCCGGGCGGGCTCCGCGCGGTCCGGGGCGCGGGCGTGGTCCGCCGTGGCGCGCTCGTCGGCGAGCACCGTCGCCAGGGCGGCCTGTAGCGTCGGCCCCGGGCGCAGGCCCAGCTCGGTGGCGAGCCCGCTGCGCGAGCGGTGGTAGAGCCGCAGGGCCTCGGCCGGGCGTCCGGCCTGGTGCAGACAGCGCACCAGCAGGGCGGCGGTCGGTTCCTGGAGCCACTCGGTGTGCAGCCGCTGTTCGAGTACGGGCAGGGCGGTGGCCCCCTGACCGATGCGCAGCAGCCGTTCGGTCCAGTCGTGGACGGCCTGCTCGTGGGCGTGCTCCAGCCGGCCGGCGAGGTCGCGGCGCAGCTCGGTGTCGGGGAGGTCGGCGAGCGCGTCGCCCTCCCAGAGCCGGAGGGCCTCGCCGTACCGGCCGGCCGCCGCCCCGTCGTCCGGCTCCTCGCCGGCGTGGGCGGAGAGCGCGCGGAAGCGGTGGACGTCGACCGCCTCCGGGTCGCCGGCGAGGAGGTAGCCAGTGGACTTGGTCTCCACGGTCAGGGCGGTGCCGGTCAGGTGCTTGCGCAGCGCGGCGACGTGGCCCTGGACCACGGCCTTGGCCTGGGCGGGCGGGGCCTCGTCCCACAGCAGGCGGTAGAAGCGCTCGACCCGTACGCAGCGGCCGAACTCCAGGGCCAGCAGGGCCAGTACGCCCCGGCGCTTGGCCCCCGGCACCGGGATGCCCCGGCCGTCGGCGGCCCTGAGCTCGGTGGGCCCGAGCAGCCGGATGCGCATGGGCTCCCCATCGATCGAACGTCGGCGGTGCTGCCGGGGGCTATTCAACCACTCCTCGCGAACGGTGAATCTACGCGCGTCACCGAAGGGCTCCCGATGAGCGGCGAGTAAACTCCGCGCGAATCTTGAGCGTCGTCTGTCGGCGGTTCGAGCGGCCAAAACCGAAGCGAAGCATGCCAGTTGGGTTCCTTGCCGATCCGGGCGGGGGCTTGGACGAAGATCGAACACCTCCCTATCCTCGGCCTCGTCCCCTTCTGTACTTGTTCGTCCTCAGGCGCTCGGGAGAGAGTGTGCGCGTCCGGCTGCTCGGCCGAGTCGAGATCCGCTGTGACCAAGGGCGCCCGGTCGTCGTGTCCGGCGCCCGACGCCGGGCCGTCATCGCCCTGCTCGCCAGCGAGTTGAACCACCCCGTCCCCGTCGATCGGCTGCTCGACACGGTGTGGGACGGTGCCCCGCCGCCGACGGCCAGGGCCGCCCTCCAGGGCCACGTCTCCGCCATCCGGCGTGGACTCGGCGAGGGCCTGAGCCTGCTGACCCGGCCCCAGGGCTACGTCCTGGTCGGCGAGCCCGAACTGGTCGACGCCACGCACTTCGAACGCCTGACGGCCGCCGCCGACGAGGTCGCCGACACCGAGCGCGCCATCGGCCTGCTGCGCGAGGCCCTCGACCTCTGGGACGGACCGGCCCTGACGGACTGCGGCTCGCGCACCCTCACCGAGACCACCGGCCGACGGCTCGACACCGCACGGACCCTCGCCACCGAAGCGCTCGCCGAACGGCTCCTGACGGCCGGTCGCGGCGCCGAGGCGCTCACCGATCTGCGGGCGGCTCTCACCGCCGACCCGCTGCGGGAAGAGGCCGCCGCCCTGCTGACCCGCTGCCTCCACCAGGCCCGCCGGGCCGCCGACGCCAGGCTCGCCCACGAGCGGGCCCGCGCCAGGCCCGCCGCCCACGGCCGGACCCAGGGTCGCCTGCCGCGCCAGGCGGGCGAGGCCCCCGACCCCGCCGGGGGAGCCACCGCCGCGGCCGTGACCGGCGGCGGCACGCTGCCGCGGCCGGGCGTCGGCCTGGTCGGCCGCGCGGCCGAACTGCGGCAACTGGACGAGGCGACGCTGCGTGCCGAGGGCCGGCCGGTGCTGGTCACAGGAGTCGCCGGGGCCGGAAAGAGCAGCCTGGTCCTGCACTGGGCGCACGCCCACGCCGACCGCTTCCCCGACGGCCGGATCCACCTGAACCTGCGGGGCTTCGGCGAAGAGGAACCGCTCACCCCCGCCGAGGCCCTCGCCACGGTGCTCGGCGCGCTGGGCGTCCCGGCCGGCAAGGTGCCCCAGAACCCCTGCCGGGCCGGCGAACTCTTCCGCACCCTGACGGAAGGGCGCAGGCTGCTGCTCGTCCTCGACGGCGCGCGCTCCGCCGAGCAGGTCGAGCCGCTGCTGCCCACCGCGCCCGAGCCGGTGGTCGTCGTCACCAGCCGCTCCCGGCTGACCGGCCTGGTGGCGCGCGAGGCCGCCATCCCCCTGCCCGTCGCCGGCCTGCCGGAGGAGGAGGCCGTCGACCTCCTCGCCGGCGTGGCGGGACCGGAGCGCGTCGCGGCCGAACCGCGTGCCGCCCGGCGACTGGCGGCGCTGTGCGACCGGCTGCCGCTGGCCCTCCGGGTGGCCGGCGCCCGACTGGCCTCCCGGCCCGCCTGGTCGCTGAGCGCCCTGGCGGAGGAGATGTCCGACCAGCGCACCGGCCTCGCCCCGCTCGCCACCGGCGGGGCGCTCGGCATGGCGACGGCGCTCGGCCGCAGCGTCCGGGTCCTGCCCGAGGAGGCGCGACGCCTGTTCGCCCTGTCCGGCCTGCACCCCGGCGAGACCCTCGACAGCGGGGACGCCGCGGCACTCACCGGCGCCTCGCCGGCCCGGGCCCGTGAACTGCTCGCCGAGCTCGACGCGGCGCACCTCGTACTGGAGGCCCTGCCGGGGCTCTTCCAGATCGACCGCCTCGCCCGCCTCTACGCCGTGGAACTGGCCGCCGGACTGCCCTGCCCGGAACGGGCGGCCGCCACCCGGCGGCTGCTCGACCACCTGGCGCGGGCGGCGGGCACGGCCCTGGAGTGCGTGACGGCCGCCGTCCCGGCGCGGGGCGTCTGCGCCGGCGCGCTGGACACCGCCGGGCAGGCGCTGGAGCTGGCCCGCAGGCTCGTCGGCGAGCTGGTCCGGCAGGTGCCCGAGCCGACCGCCCCCGCCGAGCAGGCCGCGGACTCCGGACGCGCGCGGCTGGTGGACCGGCTGAGCCGGACGCTCGAAGGCTTCCGGAACGGGACCACGGACGGGAGGCCGCCCGGGAGGCCGGACGAGGGTGCGGCGGTCGCCGGCGGTGCGGTACCGGTGCGCACGGCGCCGGATGGTGTCGCGTCGGACGGTGCGGTGCCGGACCCCTTGGACTGGCTGCTGGAAGAGCTGGTGCGCGGCGCCCCCGTGGAACCTCGGGCGGTGCTGCCGGGCATACCCCGGCGAGGTGGCGCCCCGGACGCGCGCACCGCCCGGCAGCGACCGGATGACCGGGCCGGAGCCGCTCGGACGCCGGGCAGCTGACGGATCGCCGGGCCGGTCGGGCCGACGGTGAACCGGAGGAGGGTGCCGTTCCGTGTCCCTCGCCGAGGACCCCCTGCGTGAGGCGGTGGCCCCGAGGGCCGCGCACCCGTCGCCGTACGCGGGAGCACCTCGAACCGGACCCCGCCCCCGCGGCCCCGGCGGGAGCGGGGCCGGTCCGTCCCCCGTCCCCAGCCCAGGAGATCCCCTGCCATGTCCAAACACCGGCTCAGCCGCCGTCGGCGGATCGCCGCCGCCGCCATCGCGCTCGCGGCCGGCGGCGTCCTGATCGTCGCGCAGAACGACGCCCCGGCCGCGGCCACCGACCCGGTCGGCCTCAACGCCGTCTACGAGTACCTGGGCTGGGGCGACTCGGGTGCCGCCCAGGACCCGGTCGAGGTGATGAAGGCGACCGGCATCCGGCAGTTCACCCTGGCCTTCCTGCTCGCCGGCCACGGCTGCGAGCCCGCCTGGGACGGCGAGCGCGCGCTGGCCGGTGGCGACGAGGAGACGAAGATCAAGGCCATCCGCGCCGCCGGTGGCGACGTGGTGGCCGCCTTCGGCGGCTGGGACGGCGCCAAACTCGGCGAGAAGTGCGCCGAAGCGGCCCAACTCGCCGCCGCCTACCAGAAGGTGATCGACGCCTACCGGCTGAAGGCGATCGACATCGACATCGAGAGCACCGAGCTGAGTGGCGCCGAATCCCGGCAGCGGGTGGTCGACGCGCTCAAGACGGTCAAGACGAAGAACCCCGGTCTGCGGGTCTACGTCACCTTCAGCACCGAGGAGAACGGCCCCGACGCCGACGGCGCCGACCTCGTCGCCAAGGCGGCCAAGGCCGGCCTGGAGGTGGACGGCTGGGTGGTCATGCCCTTCGACTTCGACCACCACGACGGCACCATGGTGGATGCCACCAGGGCCGCCCTCACCGGGCTCCAGCAGACCCTCGTCAAGGCCTACGGCTACGACCAGGACACCGCCTGGCGCCACGCCGGCCTGTCCTCCGTCAACGGGCACAGCGACTCCCCGGACGAGGTCGTCTCCCCGGCCGACTTCCAGGCCATGCGGGACTTCGCCGCCACCCACCACCTCGCCCGCTTCACCTTCTGGGCCGTCAACCGGGACCGCCCCTGCACCGGGGCGTTCTCCAAGGAGGCCGCGTCGAAGTGCGGCGGGATCCAGCAGAGCCCGTACGAGTTCACCAGGATCGTGGCCGGCTATCACGTCGACTCCAAGCCGTCGGGCGGAGCCGCCCACTGCCCCGACCCGGTCCCCACGGCCACGACCGTCGTCAGGACGACCGCCGAGCCCGCGGACCCCACCGGGAGCCCGTCGCCCGCCGAGCCGAAGAAGAAGACCCCCGGACCCACGACTGCGACCGGCACCCGGAGCCCCGCGGCGGACTGCTCCCCGACGGCCGGCCCGGTGGCCGGCGCGACCACTCCGGCGGCGACCACGCCGCCGACGACCACGCCGGCACCGACCGGTCAGCCCACCGGCCGACCGACTCCGACCCGCACCCCCACCACGCAGGCCCCGTCGCCGACGGCGCGCCCCACCGCGACGGGTACGGCGACCGCGTCGGCACCCGCCACCCCGTCGCCGACGGCGAGTCCCACCGAGACCCCGACCGCCCCCGTGGCCGCCGCTGCCGCCGCGCCCACGGCCACCCCCGCCGAGGACGCCCACGGCCGGTCCCTCGCCTCCACCGGCGGCGGCGACGCCACCCGCGCGGTCGTCGTCGGAGCCGGTGTGCTGCTGCTGATCGGCGGCAGCCTCGGCATGGTCGGCGGCCGACGTCGTCGCCCCACCGAGGAGCCGCGGTAACGCACGGCCCCGTCCCGCGCACCGCCGGACGGGGCCGCGACGGCGCGCCCGCGACGGCGCCCCCGGGCCGGTCGAAGGCCCCGGCCGACGCCCGGCCGACCTCGGTGTCGGCCGTCCCCGGCGGTGGATCCGGGACGGCTCGTGCCAGGACGAGCTCTCAGCCCGTCCCGCAGGTGAGGCGGACGGGGGCGGCGGCGATGTGGGCGTGGGTCGGTCGGCCGGAGCCGGTCCAGTCCTGTCCGCGGTTGTGGAGGCGCAGGACCAGTGAGCCGCCCACGGGCCTGAAGGTGCCGGCGTCGACCCAGCCGCCGCGGTGGCCGACCTGGTCGACGGTGAAGGCGCCCAGGTCGGCGCCGGAGGCCCCGGCCACCGTGTAGTACGCGGGTGCGCCACCGACCAGCTGGACCGAGCCGGAGGCGGGGACGTACACCGAGACGCCGCAACTCGTCGGGCCCGCGCCGACGTCGAAGGTCCACAGGGCGTAGGTGCTGTTGTCGTCCTTGTTCCGGTCGCCGGACATCGGCACCGCCTCGTAGCGCCCGTCGCAGGAGTCGCCGGTGTGGCCGCCTCTGTCGACGGTCACCCAGCCGTCCGCGCCCTCGCGGAACGCCCCCACCTCCTGAAAGCGGCCGCCCGGGCCCGAGCAGCCGAACCCGGCCACGGCCTGGAAGGCCGGCTGCGGGGCGGGCGCGGGCGGCGCCGGTGCGACGGGCGGTGCGGCCGGAGACGGGGGCGGAGCAGCCCAAGGGGAGGCGGGCGTGGGCCGGGTGGCCGGTGGCGTGGCCGTGGTGGGAGGGGCCGTGGCGCGGTCGGCCGTGGGGGTGGGCGTCGCCGACCCGGTGGCCGTCGCCGTGGGGCCGGGGGATTCCGTGGGCGTGGCCCGGGCCGGGGCGGGCGAGTCGACGGGCGCGGGACGGTGCCGGCCGTGGGTGCCCAGCGGCGAACGGCCGTCGGGCGCCGTCGCGGCGGCCGGGTCGCCGGAGCCGGCGTCCGGCTTCAGGAACGGCGCGAGCAGCAGCAGGAGCGCGCCGCAGCCCATCGCCGCCACCATGGTGACGCGCCGGGCGTCCCGGCGCGGCCGGGCTCCCGGTCCGCGCGGGCGGCGCACCGGGAGCCGAGGCCGGCCGCGCCCGAACGCCGGCCGGGCGGCGATCCGGCGGGCGGCCGCTGCCCGGGCGGCCGCGCCGAGCCCGGTGGCTCGCCGCCGGGCGGTCCGCGGTCGTCCGGCGCCGCCCGGGTCCGAGGGGAGGACCGGTTCGGCGCCCACCCACGGCAGTCGGAGTC